>CAYTUL010000268.1:0-6184 GCA_964441135.1 uncultured Desulfobacteraceae bacterium
ACATAAAGGGTAGCGCCTCCGCGTCTTATCAGGAAAAGGATGGTATCTCCCTTCTTGTATTTCCGGATCCTTTCCCTGTAAGACTCAAGATCGCTAACCAGTTCCTGGTCGACCTCTAAAATGATATCGCCCTGTCTGATATCCGCATCACCTGCTGGAGAATTGTCTTCGACCTGGACCACAATCAGACCCTCTCTATCCGTCAATCCGTACTGCCTTGCCATTTCCGGCGTAATCTCCTCCACGGTCATCCCGAGATCCGATCCCTCCTCCTCGGCGGGTATACCCTCCGATTCATCCTCGAGTTCACCAACCTTTACCTCCAGTCTCATTTCTTTCCCGTTTCGTATTACTTCCACCTTCACGATCTTGCCCACGGGAGTAGCCGCCACGATAAGGGGCAAATCCCTCATCTCCTGGATCTCCTTGCCGTCAAAGGATATGATGACATCGCCCCGCTTCATTCCTGACTTCTTCGCGGGCCCATTAGGCGAGACATCCGCTACCAGGGCCCCCTTCTCATCCTTAAGGTCAAGTTTTTCCTTTAATTCCTTCGTGATTTTTTGAATCATCACACCGAGCCAGCCCCTGATTACCTTCCCTGTCTTGAGCTGGGGGAGAAGATCCTTCGCCATATTTATGGGAATGGCAAACCCGATTCCTATGCTTCCGCCGGTACCGGAATAGATCGCCGAATTAATACCCACGACATTGCCCTTCGTGTCCAGGAGAGGTCCACCGCTGTTGCCGGGGTTAATGGAGGCATCCGTCTGGATGAAGTTATCATAATACCCGGCACCGATTTGCCTGTACTTGGCGCTGACGATCCCCGCCGTAACAGTATGGTCCAGTCCGAAGGGATTCCCGATCGCGATAACCCATTCCCCGACCTCAAGCCGGTCCGAATCACCAAGAGTAAGAAACTCAAAGGGCTCGTCGGACTCAATGCGAATCAGGGCCAGATCTGTTTTGGAGTCTTTTCCTATGATTTTGGCGTTAAATTCCCTTTCATCGGCTAATGTCACCTTGATTTCATCGGTCTCCTCCACCACATGATTATTGGTCAAAATAAAACCCTTTTTATCAATGATAAACCCCGACCCGAGGCTTTTCTGCTTGTATTCTCTCGGGACCTGGTCCTTGAAAAATCGTTTAAAAAATTCCTCAAATGGATCTTCCTTTCCAAAGGGACTTCTGAAGGAGAAACCGGGTCCGCCTTCTTTGATAGTCTTAACTGTACTGATATTCACAACGGAGTTCTTGGCCTTCCGGACCAGTTGGGAAAAAGAGCCGGGAGCCGCAGGTATAATGGACGGCCCTTGTTCGTCTGCCGCTCCGACCCTCCCCGTAAAAAAGGAAAGTGAAAACAGCATCAAGACCGATATGAATAATAGATATTTTAAAAATACTCCATTTCTTGATTCGTTCATCCTTTTCATATTCATAAGTACTCCCATAAACAAATAATTCATCAAAAGCCCGATCCGAGGAGGGAATGTCAACCTGTTCCAACTCTTGTCCGCGACCCAAAGGGATCGGTTCCGGGCCCTTCTTCCTCCAATGGATTCCAGTTTTAGGATAGACAAACATTATTTAGTATTTTGATAAGATCTGGATTCCCGGACCTGCCTCCTTTTACAAGAATTGTTTGAGGTTTTCAACCTGGAACGTTGAACCCAGAACTACTCAATTTACGTAATAGGAAAGATTCTGTTTTTCAGGGCGGTTGAAGCTGATCACCGATTGTGGAGCGACAGAAATTTCTAAAGAATGTATTCTTTCCTCATTTTTTTGCTGCCTTGACATAGCGGAGTCTGAGGTCGGTGAGGATATTATCCGTAAATTGTTTTTCTTCTTCGTTCAGGTTACCCTTCGTCTTTTCCTTTAACATGGCAATAATGTCTATAGAATGTTTAGCCAATGGAAGATCTTTTTTCTTTTCTCCAGTCTGGGGATCGGCAATTTCCCCGATGTGAAGGAGAGCGGAAGAACTAAGGCTGAATATCAGAGAATTGAAATTTAGCTCCGGAAGGGGAGGCCTTTGGGATTCATCCCTTGTTGCCTTTTCCCTTTTTTTCTCCCCTGTCTTTACTTCTTCATCCCTTTTATCTTCCCTTTCCTTTAGCTCACCGTCCTCGTCAAAAGACCTTTTGTCTTTAATGATAAAGCCTTTTCCCTCGACTTCCATATGCATACTCCTTTCACAATTCAATTCTTTTTACGGAAAAGATATTCTCCAGACTTCGCAGCTCTTGAAGAATTGCTTCATCAATGGATGTACTGGTTGTCAGTAGAATCACATTCTGTTTTTTCCCTTTTTTCTGGCCCACGGCCATTCGATTGATATTTATCCCGCGATTTCCCAGGGTAGTGGATATTCTGCCGATCATGCCGGGCACATCGAGGTTGTGTATGAGGAGATTATGCCCGTCGGGCATGGCCTCAAGATAGAAGTCGTTTATTCGCAGGATCCTCGGCAGGGTCTTTCCGAATATAGTTCCGGACAGGATATTTTCATCCTCCAATGACTTTACCCTTAGGGTAATAAGACTCGCGAAATCCTCCGAGGTTGTAGTCTTTGACTCTACCACTTTAATCCCTCTTTCAGCGGCGATGAGTGACGAATTGATGAAATTTACATCATCTTTAAGGATGGGTGTAAGCAGTCCCTTGAGCATGGCGGTCGTGAGGGGTGCAACATCGTAATCGGTCACCTTCCCCGAATAATTGACCTGCACCTCGACTATCCCGCTCTCGGTGAGCTGGGTCTGGAACAGGCCCATTTTTTCCGCCAAGGTTGCATAGGGTCTCAGGATTGTCATTAGCTCAGCGCTTATGCTGGGAACGTTTACCGCGTTCTTGACGGTCCCGTGCAGGAGATAAGCGACGATCTGCTCAGCCACATCCCTGGCCACATTATCCTGCGCCTCCCTGGTCGAAGCCCCCAGATGGGGCGTACAGATAAAGTTTGGAAGGCTCATCAGTTTTATTTTCCCCGGTGGTTCGGTGCCGAAAACATCCAGGGCCGCGCCCGCAAGATGACCGGATACCAGGGCTTCGTAAAGGTCATCCTCGTTTACAATCCCTCCCCTGGCGCAGTTAATCAACATCGCCCCCTTTTTCATTCTTGCTATTGTGTCCTCGTTTATCAAACCGGCTGTCTCATCCGTTTTGGGCGTATGGATAGTAATGTAGTCCGACCTTTGTAACAGGGCATCAAATGAAACGGGCTCGAGATCCAGCTTTTCAATAATATCAGGTTTGATATATGGATCATATACGATGACCTTCATTTTCATGGCCTTGGCCCTGTCCGCCACGATCTGTCCGATATGGCCGGCGCCGATGAGCCCCAGGGTCTTGTTAAAGAGCTCCCTGCCCTGCAGCTTCTTCTTTTCCCACCTGCCCTCCTTGAGGGACGCCGTTGCCTGGGGGATATTGCGGGAAAGAGCCATGATCATGGCCATGGTGTGCTCCGCCGTGGTAATCGTGTTTCCCTCCGGGGTATTCATAACCACAATGCCCCTCTGGCTCGCTGCGGGTATGTCCACATTATCAAGGCCTATCCCGGCCCGGCCGATGACCTTCAGGTTTTTGGCGGTTTCAATGATATCGGCTGTTACCTTTGTGGCGCTCCTTATCGCCAATCCATGGTACTTTCCGATAATATCCTTCAACTCCTCCGGTTTAAGCCCCGTATGGACATCCACATCGATATCCGGTGTTTCCTGAAATATTTTTAACCCGACCTCAGACAGTGGATCGCTGACAAGGACTTTCATCTAAAGCACCTCCTGATGTTGTTAATGAATAGGGGAATTCAGGATTCTTTAAACCCTGTTTTCCAAGATATAACAATAGATTTAAGGATCTCTCATTGCCCTTAGGCGGAAATCCAGGGTTTATAAAATATGGAAAATATAGTAAATATGCATGATTCATAAGGACTTTGTCAAGACCGATCTTTTCGAGAAAAATAGTATATAGGCATAAAAAAGCCTTGACTTTTAAAGGTAAAATTGTTTAAATCAGCATAATTTGTATCTCTGGGAGAAAGCGCTGCATTATCAGATGCTTGATTGAGCCTGATCAGGCATCCGGAGGTCATCGCTACTTAAACCCTCCCTTTGGGATAAACTTTGAACGGAAAGGAGGTGAAATATCGATTATATAGCCTTTTTAATATGAACCTTTAAGATCAACTTTTACAATTTTTCTTTAGGAGGAAAAAGATATGAAAAAGTGTTTAATTTTTCTTGTGGCTTCAGCATTACTGGTCGCCTTTGCCCTGCCTGCCAGTGCCCAATCGGAATTCACTCTATACGGCAGTGTGCACATGGATACCATGGTCACGGACACGGACTTTAACGTCGTAGGTACTCGAAACACAAGTCCTCTTACCTGGGATCTGTCCGTCGGGAACTGGTCTTCCTTTGGCGCCAGGATCAAGGTGGATGACAAACTCAGCGGTACTATAGAATGGCGGTCACCTCCCGGTGGATACCTGGCAGATGACCTGAACCAGTCCGCATGGACTGGGACCTATGACATGGGATTCGCCACCCTGCGCCTCGGCCGATGGTGGACCCCCGGGTTTAACCCGCCTCCGGCCTGGTTGGTGGATACCGTGGGTGCCCCCATTGCGTCTGTTCAGGAGCCGAGAATAGCCCTTGAGGGGATTAAAGTGGGTCCCGCCATGTTTCAGATTACCGCCATGCAGGCGGGTGAAGCAGGAATCACCGATAACGCTGCTGTTACATATGTTACCGAACAGACCATGCCCAGATGGGAAGCCAGGGCGGATGTAAATTATGGCCCGCTTAGCGTTGCAATATTAGGCGGTTACTATAAATATGATATTTATAGCAATGCTACTACGGCCGCCTTAAAGAAAGACATTGACTCCAATTTCTGGGGTGCTATCGCGACATTCACCACGGGTCCCATCCAGGTGAGGG
The DNA here is from genome assembly GCA_964441135.1 of uncultured Desulfobacteraceae bacterium. Classification (GTDB taxonomy): domain Bacteria; phylum Desulfobacterota; class DSM-4660; order Desulfatiglandales; family HGW-15; genus CAYTUL01. The sequence continues at coordinate 4,959 of CAYTUL010000268.1, forward strand.
CCAGCTGGCTGAGCTTTAAAAACCCGTTCCATTACGGTGGTCCGCCCGCGACCATTACAGCCGCTTTTGATGCGACAAACACTACGATTGTTGACGCGGACAGGGACGTCTGGGAGGCCTATGTGACCTACACCCTGAATCCGATGCTCAGCTTTAACCTCATCTACGGTGAAAGCAAGTACGAGCAGTCTATCGGCGGGTTTAACAATGAAGACCCACAGAAGTGCTGGACCTTTACCGTGCCGGTCAACATCACCAAAAACTTCACGATTCGTCTGGAATACTCCAATCTTGATAACGAGGATAGACTCATTAACGGTGTGAGGACGGTAGAGTCCGAAGTGGTTAAGTATGGCGCAAGGTGGATCTTCTTCTTCTAAGTCTTTTTCACCTTTCATTATTTAAGCAGCTTACCCGGAGCCGGAAAGGCTCCGGGTTTTTTTTGACTTTCTTTGTTATCCCGTTTATTATCGGTTTTCTGTAATCAACTGCCATGATTTTTTTAATAACGATGCCGGCGAGTGTACTATTGGTAACGCCCAAAAAAGTCGTCATGCCCGCGCAGGCGGGCATCCAGGGCAGTCTTTTAAACCACGTGGATTCCCGCTCCCCGATAAGATCGCGGACAAGCTTCGCAGGAATGACTCCACGCAGGAGGCCAACTTACTTCAGTCCTTTGTTATAAGTATGATTCTAATCAAGGAGTTCCCATCATGTTCATAAAGCCCTCAATTGCACGGAAGATCGGTCTCTTCATTGTGCTGCTTATTTTTTCTTTCTTCCACACTGCCCTTGCCGCTGAAAAAGAATTAGCCTTTTTTCCCCTGGCTATCTATGTGGATCCATCCAAAACCTTTCTGCGTGAAGGATTAAGGAGCATGTTTCTCTCCCGGCTCTCCGGAGAGGGGATCGAGGTAATCGGAGATAACAGGGTTGATCCTCTCCTTGGTGAAGGGGACAGGAAAGGAGTAACCTCGAAGGAGCGGGCCGAGGAGTTGGCCGGACTCCTTAAGGCCAATTACGCCCTTTTCGGAAGCATTACGTCCGTGGGAGGCGCCTACAGCCTGGACCTCGGCATCCTTGATATGACAGAAGATCCTCCCCTTTTAACCAAAATCTCCGAGGTCGTGGAGGAAAACAAGCTCATCTTTAAATTAGCTGAAGTGGCCCATCAGATCAGGGCCGTCATCCAGCGGTTCGCCAGATCCTCTGAATATCCGTCCCAG
>CAYTUL010000269.1:0-6165 GCA_964441135.1 uncultured Desulfobacteraceae bacterium
TCCATCATGATCTTCTCCTCGGAGCTGCCGGAGGTCGTGAATATCTGCGACACCATCTACCTCCTGTATGACGGAGGCATGAAGGACACCATCAGGAATGGAAGCGACATCGACAGCGAGAGGATCGTTCACGTGGTCACGGGAGGAGAGTGAACACAATGAACGTGAAAACCTTGAAGCCGAAGATGAAGGACGGGAAAATGCCGGAGGTCGAAGTGAAGCTGGAGACACCAAGCGGGGGAAACGGGGCGGGCGACCGGCCCGGCAACGGGGCCGCAAACCGCATGAGCAACGAGTCCTTCATCAGCCTGTTCATGGTTGGCGTGCTCCTGGTCCTGTTCGGCGTCGCCTGCCTCTTCGTGCCGAACTTCTACAAACCTCAGAACATGATCAACCTGCTCACGAACAACTGGTACATCATCATCGTGGGCATCGGCGTCACCTTCCTGCTGATTACGGGCAACTTCGACATGTCCGTCGGCGGGGTCATCGCCCTGACCGGCGTGCTTTCCGTGTATTTCTCCCAGGACGCCGGGGTTTCGCAAAACGTTCTGGCCAACGGGCTCGGGCTGCCCTACGGTGCGGCCGTCCTGCTGGCTCTGCTGTGCGGCATGGCAATCGGGGCGATAAACGCCTTCTTCATCGCCCGATTGAAGGTCCCTTCCATCATCATCACCTTGGGCACGATGATGTTCGCCCGGGGAATCGCACAAATCGTCACCCGGGGCGCGCAGCGCAATACCAGCCTGCCGGACGTATTCGGAGTGGTGGGAAACATGGCCATCCCGGGGACCTCCATCAAGGTCTCGGTGTTGATCATGGTCTTCCTGGTCGTCGTTGCCTACATATTCGAAAGGAAGACCGTCTCCGGAAGGCGCACCTACCTGATTGGAGCCAATCCCGTGGCGGCTCGGCTTTCCGGAATCCGCGTGGAAAGACACCTCACATCGCTGTATCTGCTCAGCTCCCTGCTGGCGGGGATCACTGGCATTCTTCTGGCCTCCGAGTTCAAGGCGGGGGTGTCGAGCCGGGCCATGGGATACGAGTTCGACGCCCTGGTGGTGACGCTGTTGGGCGGTGTGAGCATCGCCGGAGGGTTCGGCTCGGTGCTCGGGATGTTCGTGGGCGCCGTGCTGCTTTCGGTGATGACTTCCTCGGCGACCGGCCTGCTGTTGTCCCCGAACTGGCAATTCACGCTCAAAGGTCTGGTCACCTTCATCGCCATCCTGGCGCAACGTTTCGCCCTTGACAGGAGGAAGGGATGAGCGACCGCTCCCTGAAAGCTCCAAGAATGCACCTGAGTCAATCGGAGGCGCTGAGATCCACAATCAAGAAGCTCTACATCTATGTGGTTCTGCTGGTGATCGTGGTGGTCTTCAGCGTAGTCAAGCTGGGACAGGTGGAGATGTTCGGGCGCGGGCATTTCCTGAGCGCGGACAGCATCATCAACCTGTTGCGCTCGGCCGTGCCCATAATGACCTTGAGCGGCGCTTTCACGCTGCTGATGATCTCCGGCCACATCGATCTGTCGGTGGGCAGCGCCATGAGCCTGAGCGCCGTGGTGTTCGCTCTCATGATCCGCGGCGGATTCCCATTCCTGCCCGGCCTGCTCCTCACCCTGATCGCCGGGGTAGCCATGGGAACCCTCAACGGCTGCCTGGTCATGAGGCTGCGCATCACCCCCGTAATCGCCACGCTGGTAACGTTGAACATGGACATGGCCACACCCTGGATCACACGGGATGTGATCAGCATCTCGATTGATCCGACGAAACCCGCAAACAGGGAGGCCAGGGTGTTGAGAATTAGCCCCCAGATAAAAATTTTCTTTCGACCATAGATGTCCGCGATTTTGCCGATGGGCACCATCATTACCGCCATGGCCAGCAGCAAGGATGTGGCGACCCAGCCTAACTGGATGGCATTGACTGAGAATTCCTTCTGTATGGCCGGCAGGGCCACATTAACCGAAGAGAACATGAAGGGCCCCGTAAAGGACGCGACAGCGGCCACGATCAGGGCGGTATTTTCCTGTGTTTTTTGATCCCCATCCAAGAAATTATCCTCCGATTGCGTCAAATCAACATATTAAAATATTAAGTTATATTGATTATTAATTAATTTATTTGGATTGGAGCATATAAAATTTGTCTTTATATGTCAAACTAAATTCAGTTACAGTAGAATTGGGGCCGCGTCAACATTTTCAGAGAATATCCAGCGCGGTAAAGTATCCCCCCTGCATCGCTTCCATTATCCTTCGCGGCTTCACACAATCTCCTACGGGATAAAAATTGGGGGCACAGTCGCGCAACCGGTCTACCGTATCCGAATTGGACTGCATCCCGACGGCGAGAACAACCGTGTCCGCCTCAATATACTGTTCCTTCCCCTCCCTGTCCGCAGCCTTTATACCGGATGCCGTGATTTCCACACATCTCAGCCCTGTTTTATAATTCAGAGCCGGTGTTTCATCCAGTCTCATAACCAATGGGATGGTATGCCGCCAATTCAAAGGGTCGCCAATGGCGTCTCTCATTTCCAGGATGGTCACGTTTTTCCCAAGATCGGCAAAATATAATCCAATCTCGCAGCCTACCAGACCTCCGCCTATTATACCCACTTTATCGCCGATCTTAGGGGCACCACCATAGGCGTCCAAGGCCGTTATGACATTCCCACGGTCTATCCCGGGAATGTCCGGATAGACAGGACTCGAACCAACCGCTGCAATCACCACGTCCGGTGCAAACTTTTCAATAATTTCGGGCGAAGCCTCCACGTTAAACCGGACCTTAACCCGGGCCAGCGTTCTGTTGACAAGATAGTTTTTGAATGTGTTTAAATCCCTTTTCAAGGGGTCATGATCCGATATTTTCAACAGCCCTCCCAGTGAATCGCTTTTTTCAAGAAGGGTTACGTCATGACCCCTCTCAACGGCCGTTATGGCCGCCTTCATACCCGCGGGACCGCCGCCGATAACCAGAACCTTCCGGGAGGTTGCCGGCCGGGGGGCCGCCTGCCACCTTAATTCTCTACCCGTCTGGGGATTGACCGAGCATGCGATGATATCATTGAAGCCTACCCCCAGCAGACAGTTATTACATCGAATGCAGGGGATAATTTCATCAGGACGCCCGTTTCGGGCTTTGTTGGGGAGCTCGGGGTCGGCAAGCAGGGCTCTTCCCATTCCGATAATATCAGCCCTGCCTTCCGCCAGAATCTGCTCTGCATGGGCAGGGTCAGAGATGCCCCCCACGGTGATGACCGGAATATTTACGACTTTTTTCACTGCCTCCGCTAAATATACATTGCAGCCATGCTCGGTAAATGCGGTGTGCGGAAACATGCGGTGCACCGTTTCCGGTGATTCATGAACACCAACGGATATATGAGCAAGGTCAATGGTATGTTCAATCATTTTCAGGAATTCGATTACACTATCGATTCTCATCCCGCCATCGACAAGCTCATCCCCGCTTATCCTGTATTCAATCAGGAAATCCGGGCCGCATTTTTCTCTGATGCGTTCAACGACGGCCATGGGAAAACGCGCCCTGTTTTCAAGGCTTCCGCCATATCTGTCCTTCCTCTGGTTTGTCAGGGGGGACAAAAACTGGGACAGAAGCCAGCCGTGCCCTCCATGAATCTGGCAGCTATCAAATCCGGCACATTTTACGTTGGAGGCGGCAAGGGCATAGGCCTCGACCGTCTCTTCAATCATATCTTCATCCATGGCTTTCACTTCAATGCCGTCTTTTCGGATAAAGCCCATTGGACCCACGGGATTCAGATCCTTCTTTGAATGAAGAACGGTGTATTTTCCGGGATGATAGAGCTGGATACAGGCCGCCGCCCCGTGAAGTTTAATAGTAAGGGCCGTCTCGGCCAGTAAGCGCATATCCAGAGGGTCGTCAAGGACAAAGGTATAGGCGCTGGATTGCCTCACATATTTTGAGGTTATGGGGGTTTCTCCAATGGTGACCTGGGCCGCCCCTCCTCTGGCCTTGGCTTCCGTATAGGCCATCTCAACATTGTTCTTAAAACGGGTCTGGTTCGGTGCGGAAAAAATCCGGTTCCGAAAGGTAATGTTTCTAATCTTGATCGGTTTAAATAGATTCGGATAATCTTGCATATGGATCCTTTCTTAAATATTCTAATGCGCTCCCTGATCCCTTCATACAATCCATAGGCATGTGAAATTGAAATCAGGATGACCTGCTGACCTGTTCATGATATGAAATCGAATTGAGGCAAACCATAGGGGTTCCGCCGTTGTGTGTCAGTATTAAACAAACCGTGGAAATGTCACGGGTCACATTCCCCTCAGGGTCCCCGCGATCTTCTGTCTGGCAGCCCGGAAGGCCGGGAAAAGCCCGCCGAAAAATCCCATGACAAGGGCGAAAAGCACGCTTTTCATCATCAGATCGGGCGTCACCCTAAAGTTGTAGGTGATCTGGGAAAAAGAGGCCCAGTTGAATGTTGAGTTTGTGATTCCATTCAGGGGCAGCGTGATGATGCACCCCAAGAGGCCGCCTATAAAGGCGACACACAGGGATTCCAGTACAAAGGAAAATACCACATGTCCGCCTGAAAAACCCAGGGCCCTCATGGTGGCGATCTCCGAGGACCGGGCGGACACGGTGGCGTACATGGTGTTCAAGGCCGCCAGAACCGCTCCGACGGCCATTACGATAATAAAAACAAGGCCGAGGCTGTTTATGAGTCTGTTGAATCCGCTGGACTGTTTTTCGTAATATTCTATCTCCCGCTCCACTTTCACGTTTAACCTCGGGTCCGACGTCAGGGCATCCTTGAAATCGCCGAAGGCCCGGGATGATGTCAGTTTGACAATGACCGACTGAAAAAGAAAGGGGGGACGTTTGTAGGTCTGGTTCAGGACGGATGCATCGCACCAGACCTCCGAGTCTAATGAACTCCCGCCGGCATCGAACATGCCGACAACGGTCCAGGTCTGCCCGCTGAAGGAGGGGGAATCACCCACGCGGAGGTTCTTGTAAACCTTGGCGGCGGTCTTCCCGACCACGAGCTCCGCCAGGCCCGGTTTAATAAACCTTCCCTCCCTTATTCTCACGCCGTCACGGACCTGGAGGGCCTTGTCGGAAACTCCCCTTACAAGGACCGTCGCATCCGCTTCCTTGGCGGTCATGGGCAGTACGGCGTTGAGGACCACCTCTGTGCTTATTATCGGGTTATTGTCCTGATCCCTGGCTACCCCGGTCGCGTCCCCGATAACTTTTGCCTGATCCAGGACCATAAAACTCATCATTTCCGACTGGGAACCGGCACGTAGCACGATGGCGTTGTCTTTCGAGCCGGAGAGTTTCAGGGTTTCCTGAAAACCCCGGACCATTGACAGGTTCGCTAAGAAAACGGCAACGACAACCGCAATGGCAACCACGGCGACAATGGTAGACGTCCACCTCACCTTCATACTTCGAAGATTGTATATAAGAGGTATCCTTGCCATATTACACCCTCCTCAGCGCATCGACGATCCGAAGCCTCATGGCGTTTACGGCGGGTATGATGCCGGAGGCCACGCCGAACATTATCGTTATTGCAAGGCCGTATGCCATGTTGAGCGGGGACAGATAAAAGGTGCGTAACAGGCCGTCGGTCGGATCGCCGTTGAGGGTATATAGCTTGACAAGAATAATCCCTAATATCCCACCTAAAAGGGCGTACATGAGGGACTCCGCGAGGACGATTAACAGGACCCTCAAATCGGAGAACCCGAGGGTCTTCAGGACCCCGATTTCACCGGTCCTCTCCCTGATCGCCATGGACATGGAGGTGCCCGTTACAAGCAGGAGAGAGAAAAATACAATGGCGCCCGTCGTAATGATAAAGATCTTTATATTCCCCATCTGTTCCAGAAAATCCGCTATCCATGCCTGTTCCGTTTGAGTGGATGTTTCAAAGGGTGAATTCATGAATCGCTCGTCGATGGCCTTGGATATCCTTTCCGCGTCTGCCGTGTTTTCTATCTTGATCGAATACCATCCGGCTACACCCTTAAAGGGCCTGCGTTCATCAAGGTATTTATAGTGGAAAAACATCCCCCCCGTATCATCCTTCTGATCCGTATTGTCGTAAATCCCCCGGATGTTGAACTCCCATATCCCTTTATAAAGCGTACCC
>CAYTUL010000270.1:0-6127 GCA_964441135.1 uncultured Desulfobacteraceae bacterium
TTGAATTGCATACTTACATAGGTCGGCGGGCGGATAACTAAAACCATTCCATGCCAGAAGGAGACCTTCCCCTTACTAAAGGACCCCAAACCGCCCGCCTGGGTAGCAACCCAACGTTGCCCTGCTTCCGGAGGCTTTCGCCCCGGGAAAGAGATTGCTGAGCACCCGAGCTTTTGAAAAGGACTAAATAGTTACTCATTTTCTAAATTTAATAAAAAGGGTGCAGGATAAAAGCTGACAAATAGTAAATTTATAAGGCCGTGTTCTCATTCCTACTCATCCACAAGTAAAGAATCCACGCACATCGATGATCTCGATGATTTGTACGGGGAATGACGCGGCCTTGATTTAACCCCAAAACCCATGAACCTTGAAACCTGAAAACTCCATCCGGAAATGGATTGTTTCCGGGTGGAGAAGGATGCATGAATATTGACAGACAATTTTTCGTCACTTATCATCCCTTCAAAATTACCCCGTCTCCCTGTTCCCCACGGGACGGATAAGGGAAGAAGGTGTGACCAAGTGATTCCACTGAAAAATAAAATCTTCTACGGATGGATCGTCATAGGCGCCGGATTTCTATTCAGTGTCATAGGGATCGGCATGCGATATTCTTTCGGGGTATTTATTAAATCCATAGAAATGGACTTCTTTCTGTCCCGGGCCGCGACTTCAAGTATTTTTTCTATATATATGCTCCTCTGTTCCCTCATGGCGATCCTGGGCGGATGGGCCATGGACAGGTATGGACCCAGGAGAATCGGCGTATTCATGGGCATGTTTACCGGCCTGAGCCTCCTTTTGACAAGCCTGGCCCATTCCTCATGGCATCTTTTTATTACTTACAGTCTTTTACTCGCTCTGGGAACAGGCCCCATATATGGCATCGTAAACACCACCGCTTCAAGATGGTTTGTCAAGAAAAGGGGGTTCGTGGTCGGCATCACTTCCTCCGGAGGAGGTGTAGGAGCCATCGTTTTCGCGCCTTTTGCCACCTACCTGATATCAGGTTTCGACTGGCGGGTGGCATTTATTGTTTTAGGGCTTATATCCCTGGTAGGTATCGTAGCCATCTCACTCTTCCTGGTAAGAGACCCTGCGGATATGGGACTTCTGCCTGACGGCGTAATAGCCGTGCCCCGGCAGGAAACACCTCTCCGGAAAAATAGGGAAAATCAATCCCCGGACATTTCTCTGGGCCAGGCATGCAGGATGAGTCAGTTCTGGCTTCTCGGGTTTATCTGGCTTTTTCTATCGCTTAGCCTTCACATGATATTTGTCCACATCGTACCCTATGCCGTGGGTATGGGTATCTCGCCGATGAACGCCGCTTATATAATCAGCCTGATGGGCATCGCCAATATACCCGGGCGCCTGGTGATCGGAAGAATTTCAGATATCTTCGGCAGAAAAGCGTTAGGCATCACCTGCGCCTTTATCCAGTTCGGATCTCTGCTCTGGCTCATGGGATCGTTTAATTTGTGGATGCTCTATGCCTTTGCCGCGATCTATGGATTCCTATGGGGAGGGGTGGGCGCGATAATCACGGCGTTTATCGGAGACATTTTCGGTACGCGCAACCTGGGAATTATTATGGGCATGATGTCAGGCGGCTGGGCCCTCGGAGCGGCGATCGGTCCAGCCATCGGCGGATATATTTTTGATGTAACCGGAAATTATTTCATCGCGTTTGGAGCCTGTTCCCTGGCTCTTTTTACGGCCGCTACTTTTTTGGGATTTATCAAGAAACTGGATTATAATCCGGTCCCTCATTTAAATAACAAGTGATGTGGTTGCCGAGTCATCAAGAAAATGACTGTTTCGCCTTTTTCAAATGATAGAGAGTTCAGGAGTCTCTTTTCCGGTGCGAAAAGTCAAAACGAAAGGTATAGGTAAACATCTGTTTAAGAGGTCAAGGCTTTACCAGAAAAAAGAGCCGGACCCGGTTCACGGGAGTCCGGCCCGAATCTTTCAAATAGAAATCAGTATTCCAGCCAGGTGTCCGGTTTCCCATCGGCGTTGGTATCTTTCTCCGCACGCACCGGTTTTCCTCCTTCATAATAGACCCATTCGTTCATTTTTCCGTCACCCGATGTATCTGCTTCAAGCTTGGTGATGACACCTTTTTTGTCATAGGTGATAAATGTATCCGCCTTTTTGTCACCGTTTACGTCCCTTTCCGCTCGACTCCTGATCCCGTCCTTAAAGAATACCCATTCGTTCATGTTCCCATCGCCCGTAGTGTCCGCCTCCACCCGGAGAATGGTGCCTTTTTTATCATAGACTTCAATCCGGTCCACTTTGCCGTCATGGTTATTATCCAGCTTAATCTGCCTGGGTATCAACTGCTGTCCGGTAGGGGCCGTCTCTTCCTGGGCGAATGCCGGTTGAATGATCAACAAACTCATCACCGCCAAACATAGAATCCAAATCACGTTTTTCTTCATTTTCAAAATGACTCCTTTCATTGTTGTTATATCGAAACCATGGACATTATAATATACCACATAAATCTATAATTATAGTTTATAAAAAAGTATACGTCAATATCATTTCCATGAAAGGCATTTCCCTTTGACATGCGACCGGCATTTTCTTATAATTCTTCCATATCATGAAAGCGGCTTTCTATTATAACCAAACGCAATAACAATACATTCGCAGTTTAATCAATGGTCCGTGGGAATATTGGGAGGGTCTGCCATGAAAATGAAAAAGCCTCCTTATCCAGTAAGTTTAGAATAGGACCACCCTGATTCCAAAGCATTCGATATCCATAAAAATTTTCCTGAATCCCGGAACCCTTTTTGAGGACCATGATTATCGGCAGCGCAACCCTTTTCCGTGCAAATAACCATCATTATTTTATAAATGCGGCTACTTACGAGAAAGTGTAGATTTAATTGCACTCAAGGAAAATCTGCGTTATGGAGCCCCTGACCACGGATCAATTGCAGCAAGTACTTACTATACTTTCGGTTGCCCTCGGCCTTTCCCTTGTGGTCGAACGGCTGCTGGAAATGCTGAGACATTTTTTCGAGACATTTTTTCGTGCGGATTCTCCGCTGGCAGCCATAAGAACTAAAAAAACGGAGCAGGTCCTTCGCGCCGCGGACAGGGCCCTTGATAAATTCGAAAGGGGAATTCATGGGGTGCAGGCAGAGGGAACGCCGGAGGAAGACGCATTAGGTGAATTCGAAGAGAATGTAAGCCTGTCAACCGTTCTCGTGACACCTGCCGGCGACCCGGATGACGGTATTATAATGAAGGCACTTTTGTTGCAGATCTTCGGATTTGCGGCCGGAATTGTTCTCGCGGATCTTTTTGATCTTCGATTGTTCAATGCCTTCCTGGAACCTTTTGGATTCTCCCTGGACCATCTTGCCTTTGGCACCGGGAGTGCGAAATCGACTGTCGCCTTAGCGTGGAAAAACCTGGATCTGATCCTTACCGGCCTTTTTATAGGCGGCGGAAGCAAACCCGTGCACATCCTGATGCGGTTCATCACGAAACGGAAGATCACGGTTGAAACGGAAGCACCTGAAAAGAGCGAAGAAGCCACAAAACCGGAGATCGTTACACCGCTGCCTGAAGGACCGGTAACCGCTGACGCAGATCGCGGTGAATGGGTCGATATCCGGTATGAGGGCGGCGTTGACCGGGATCTTTTGGAGAATATTCATCGCCGCCGTGGTGAACCGGACCTGATCGTATTTCATCATACCGCCATGCACAGCAACAGCGGTTTCGAAGATGTCTATCGGGCCGTCAAGGGACGCGGATGGTCCACAGGCTATCACTGCGTGATTACCGGAGATGCGGTCATACATCCCTTCTGCCGGTGGGACCGGTACGGTAATCATGCAAAAGGCCACAATCTCAGGTCCCTCGGCGTGGCATTCAACGGAAACTTTGAAACGGCAACGGCTTCCGAGGGAACGAATGCGGACGGCAGATATGGTAACAGGCGGCCGCCTGAATCACAGCTCAAGGCAGGGGCGCGTATGGTGGCCCTATGGAGCTTTCTCTACGATATCAGGATAGATTTTGACAGTACCATTCTACCCCACAGGAAATTGAAGCAAACGGCCTGTCCCGGCTCGAATTTCCCTGTGGAAGAATTCCGATTATGGATTGAACATTTTCGAAAAATGTGGGAATCCTCCCATTACGCGCAAAAAGCGATTGCAGACTTTAAGAAAAAACAGTTCCTTTATGCGACCAAAACAGGTATTCCCCAGGAGGCCTGAGTATGGAAATCCTGCAAGGTTCGGCGTTTTTATTTACCGTTGCGCTGTTACTCGCCTTGTTGATTGAACGAGTTCTTGAAATCGTTAAAAGCATTTTGGATTTACTGGATAGCCGGTTTGACTGGCATGAATTCTGGACCCGCCGGGCGGACAAAATCGCCAAGAAACTCCAGCAGCAATTGAGGATGAACGCCGACGGCGATAGGAAAATGTACGGTCATCTTATCGATAAGGCCGCCGGTATGTTGATTGATGAGGACGCAGCAAAGCGGACCGGGGTGCCGGTGATCAGCGGGGACGCGGTACGGGCCTTTTATATGAAAATAATCATAAAAGCGATCGGAATTCTATTCGGTCTATTGATCGCTTACGGCCTTGGACTCGATATCGTGAACAACTGGGACAAGATACTCAACAACGATTCCTATGAGGTAACCTGGTACGGTGTTTTCATCACCGGTATGGTAATGGGCCTTGGGGCCGCGCCGGTTCATAAGCTGATCACCGCCTTAGAACGGCTTCAATCGGTACAGGCCAAGAGACGGGAGATTAAAAAATGATCGAAACCTTTTTCGCCGTCAAAAATCTTGATCTCATCATTGCCGGTATCCTGTTTATTGCCGGTATCGTTATCTTTATTGCTTCCCGAATCGGTGTGTTACCGAAAAGAACTCTTCCTTTTATCCTAGCGGCCTTATTAGGCGCAATCAGTGTGTCCTTACTCCAGGCCTTTTTCAAAAAACGGATTCTGGCTGAACTGGACAAACGAAAAAGAGAACTCGACGAACGTAAAAAAGAGCTCGAACAGAGAGCGGAGGATCTCGATAAACGAAAGTCCCTGCTGGACACACAGTCCTCCGATTTAAACGCGCGCCTGGATGAAACCGATGCGCGTGAAGTGCGGTTAGCCGAGCTCGAGGCGCAGCGTGACGCCGCCTGGGAAAAAGTACGAGACCTGGATAAACAGTTGGAAATGCAAAAGGCCAAGTATATAGAAACCGTCACAATGCTCGATAAACAGGCCCGGGCGGAAATCGAATCGGTCCGAAAATCCAACGAAAACAAAAGCGCCGGTGAGCTTTTAGATTCCCTGTTATCGAACACCAATACTTAGAGAGGATGCAACAATGGGGAAAGCACTATATGGGATATGGGCGATAGCGCTTATTGCCCTATTGCTGACATGGTGCCCTGATGTCCGGGGGGACGAATGCGTAGTGAAGGAGAGACGGGCATCGGGCGCGGTAGTCATCGAACTGGATGGAGAGGAATTCGGCGCCCTTCCCGTCGCTCAGTTAAGAGAACTTACCAACACAGTAGATGTTCTGAAGATGAGAAACAGGACACTCGAAATCAAGCTCAAGGCGGCGCAGGATCTGCTGAATGTATATGAAGCGAGATTCGAGTCCGGGCAGAGGGCCGCTGAGTCCGATAATGCCTTGATAGCCGAGCTAAAGACTCTCAAGGACGATTATAGGGCCATATCTCACGACTACCGCGACCTTTCAGATAAATACCGCTCCTTAACGGATGAATATAACGTATTGATGGCGGATTATGGCAAACTAACCGAAGATTATAAAACAATCGCCGAGCAGTACCGGGGCCTTGTTACGGGAAAAGTCGGGCTTAATGTGGATCTCGGTGTCGGGCTGACCGGGAATGACGAGCGGAACGAGATTGAACCGGCGGCGCTGGTAGGCGCCGGATATAAGTGGATTCGCGTGTGGGGTTTTCTCCAGCAAAACAATTCCGGCATGCTGGTAGGGGCGTCCATACCCCTGTTCTGAGAGCCCTAGATAAACCGGGTTACCCGGTCGCGGGGCGCGTGTTTATGCCACGGCGCTATCCAGCCCCTTGGATATTTGCAGGCA
>CAYTUL010000271.1:0-6121 GCA_964441135.1 uncultured Desulfobacteraceae bacterium
CGATAGAGATCTCCATTTCCCCAATGGAAGGAACGGAGATGACATCGGTGGGGTTTCCTGTGGGAAGAATCTTCCCGTTTACGGTCCCTCCTGTGGCCGAATAGTCGAGAAGGATTTTGCTTCCCGTTCCCGGAACACCGTCAATGGCGTAATCTCCCCTGTATCTTGATTTACCATCCAGCGTGGCGACATAAGCCTTCAGGATTTTTTTGGTATTTGTGTTATAGATACGAACAATGGTTTCCGGTTCCGTAACCGGAACCAATCCTTCATCAATGGCAAAGGGCCCGACCCCCGAAGAGATATTGCCGCAGTTTCCCCCGAAATCGATGAGGGGATCGGCGATGCCGACCTGGGCCATGGTGTAATTGACATCGGCGTCCGGTCTTTCGGAAGGCCCGATGATAGCGCATTTGCTCGTCAGGGGGTCCGCGCCTCCCAGTCCGTCGATCTGCCGTATATCAGGGCTTCCGAATATGGCAAGGATGACCCTCTGCCTCTGTTCGGGGTCCTCCGGCAGATCCTTTTCATGAAGATAGACTCCCTTACTGGTCCCGCCCCTCTGAATAACACAGGGTATCTTTCGGTATTCACCCATCCTGGAACCTCCTTTCCTTTCAATCCCCTTAGCGCACGAGATCCGCTAATTGGGAAATGTCGGCTATTTCTTCGAGACGATCTACGGTTTTTATGATCTCCCCTCTCAAAGCCCGGTCCAGATATTTCTCCGTCAATGAATGGAATTTTGAAAGGATTTCCTCCCGAGTTGCGGGATTCTCCGGGTCACCCTTCGGAAAGTCCACATGGGCTTTGAGTTTCCGGCCGTCATATAATTCCGCGATCAGTGTGGAGGGGTAGGCCTTTGGATACATGGCTTCAGCCTCCGGATCCAATTCCCATGTCACTTTCCGGGCAAGCGCTAATACCTCCGGGTCCTTCAGGGCCTCGTTTCTAAATTCATCGATGCCTGTCCTGTTCTTGCAGATGGCAACGGCGATTGCCCAGGGCAGGCTGAATTGGGCGTCTACATGGGTCACGGGCCTCCGCTTTCGCTCTTCAGGGTTGCAGAGCATCCGGATGCTGAAATCACCTACCAGGGCGAGGATGTTTTTAACGTCCCCGGCCCGCACCCCCTGCCGGTAGAGGTCCAGGGCACAGTCCGCGACAGGTCCTGAAAAGCGGCAGCATGCATGGACCTTGATGCTTGTCTCCGACATTTCCCACTTTTTCCCGAGGGTTTCCGTAATCCGGCCATAGTCGTACTGGTCCTTGTAGGAAAGGGCCCGGATTAACCCGTTAGGTCCATCCAGGACCGTTCCGGATCCCACATAGGATTTCTCGGCGAGGGAAGCCGCGAGGACACCTCCCATGGCCGGATGGCCCGCCTGGAGGGGCTTCTGCCAGGCGCCTTCGCCTGTACATTCCTGGGTGCCGGCTGAGAAGCTGCCCGCAATTCCCAGGGCGTATTTGGTCCGGAGGGCATCGAGACCCATGACCGTGGCGCAGGCGGCCGCGGCGCCGAATACGCCGCAGGTTCCCGTGGGGTGGAATCCCTGATAATAGGATTTTCCGAGGAGGGATTCGCCGAGGCGGATCATTACCTCCAGTCCGAGGATGAAGGACCGGAGGAATTCCTTTCCCGTAGCTTTTCGATTCTCTCCGACGGCAAAAACGGCAGGAAATACAGCGACGGAAGGATGCATGGTCCCTTCCCGGTGGTCATCATCGAAATCAAAGGTATGTCCCATGGTGCCGTTCAGCATGGCCGCGCTCATGACAGACGTCTTAAAGCCATGGGCGAAAACCGAGCTGTGGGGGTTTCCACCTTCCGCCTGCAGAACATCCGTCAGGGCCTTTATCTGCGGCTGTTCCGATGCGGCAATGGTGCACCCTATTACGTCGAGTACATATTCTTTTACCTTTTCCACGATCTCCGCAGGCAGGTCATTAAATTTTTTATTAACCAGAAAGTCGGCTAAGACCTCTATGACTTGTCTCTCCTGTTTTTTATTTTCCATTCCTTGTTATCCTCTTTTCATTTGATTTAAGAAACCCGGTCCTTTAGGCCGGTCGAAGATTCCGCATCGCGGAGGTCATCGTTATCCGGCTGTGTCTGGAGATAGATATCCGGTATGATATTTCTTTTCAAGTAGAAATAAATTTAAGGCTAAAGGCATAGGGCGCAAGGAATAACCTTAAAGCGACGCCTTTGAATTGAACCTTGGGCCTTGAGCCTTTTTGTCCAATAAGTACGCACCGGGATCTCAGTTCATATAGTGCCCCCCGGAGACATTGATTCCCTGTCCTGTCATGTAGTCGGATTCTTTGGACAAAAGAAACATGATTACGTCCGCGCAATCTTCAGCCGTTCCCGCCCTGCCCAAGGGAACGGTTTTGGCCATCTCCGCATAGGCCTTTTCACGAAATTCCTCGGTACTGATTCCCTGAATTCTTGCCTGGTCCTCAATCCAGTGGTCTCGAAGATTCGTATTAATATGCCCCGGACAGATGGAATTGACCATGATCCCGTAGTCCGCGAGTTCAAGGGCCAGACTTTTTGTAAATCCAAGGACCCCCCATTTGGAAGCCGTATACCCGGCGTTTCCGGCCACCCCGATCTTGGCGGCGACAGAGGAAATAAGAACCATTTTGCCCGGCCCGCCCCTTTGAACCATGTGCCGGGCAACGGGCTGCGTCATGAGAAACGTCCCCGTGAGATTGACATCGATCAGGGTCTTCCAGACTTCTTCTTCCGTATCGACGACCGGTATATTCACCGGTCCGCGGGTTGCCGCGCTATGGACGAAAAAGTCAATTCTACCGAATTTATCTAAAATCCTTTGAACGGCTTCGTTGCATGCATTGCTGTTGCAGATATCCGTAATGAGCGCAAGACCTTTCCGCCCCAGGGCCTCTATTTCCTCAACTTCTTCATCCAATCCTCGCCAGCCCTCGTCGCCCGGGAAAAGGCTTCGGGGCGCAGGGTATTTATCGAGTATGGCCACGTCGGCACCTGCGGCGGCTAAGCGCAACGCCACGGCGCGTCCCATTCCCCTCTTGGTTGAAGCCCCTGTGACAAGGGCTACCTTACCCTCATAATCATTTTTCACGATGATATCCCCCTGTTATATTCTGATTGCTCTGGCTCTGCCCGAAAGATTTTAATCCGGCTATATCTATCTCTTTAAGACCATATCTACCTGCTTTGGAGCTAATGACCAAATATTTGGGGTTTACAAAGGACATCACTTATTCCAAGTCGATTATAGTATAAACCCCAAATATTTGATCATAGCAATGTGCGTTGGAATCCTTAAAAATATATGGTCTTAAAGAGATAGACATAGCCTCCTTTGGTTAGCGGAAGCTTATAACCCTGCGCCTCGCGCCCTATGCCCTGCGCCTTCTTTCAACATATCTTTGTGCGTTTTCCCCGGCGATACGACCCGAACTGATGGCAAAGGCGAAGGTGCTGCCGGAGAGATCCAGGCAGTAGGTATCCCCTTCCCATCCCCCGGTATCGCTGCCGGCGGAATAGAGGCCTGGAATGGGTCTGTCCTTTTTATCCATTACTTCCATGCGGTAGTTTATTTTTATGCCGCCGACCGTACCGTGAAAGCCCTGATGGCATTTAATGGCGTAGAAAGGGGGTGTGTTCATCCGTAATAAATACCTTGGATCCTTGGTGAATAATTCATCATATCTCCGATCACAGGAATTGTTGTAATCATTAATGGTCCCCGTCAGGACTTCCTTTGCCACGCCGATCCATGCCGCGATCTCATCCCATGAATCGGATATCTTGATTTCTCCTTTTTTTAAATGAGCCCGGATCTCGTTGTCCAGCTTTTTCATCCTGGTCCCCGTAGGGTAGGCCATCCAGCCCCTGCTGACCCCCTTATTTATAAAAATTCTTTTTATCTTTTCATCAAATAGATTATAGCAGACCTTATCGGGCTGTCTGGCAAGGGCGTTCGCTGCCTCAGGCCAGCGGAATGAAAGAGATTCATCGACAAACCTCTCTCCCCTTTTGTTCACCCAGATCGTATTGGGTTCGACGACGACGGCCGCTACATAGGAAGATCCGGCAAAACGCGGTCCGATCAGTTGTACCAATCCCAGACCCTCTGTAGCGGCCCCTGCGCCGGTTGCTATTCGCAGCCCATCGCCCAGGTTTATGGGCATCCCGAACTGGACCATATCCTCTGAATAGGCCGGGCAGTATTTTTTCATCAATTCCCTATTTCCACCATACCCGCCCGTGGCAATGATCACGCTTTTACCGGGAATCCTGAACTCTTCGTTCTTTTTTTCCGCAAGTACGCCGGTTATCTCTTTCTTCCTGTTCTTTAAGACCTTCTTCGCTGTTGTCTGGTAGAGAAATTTGACTCCCGAATCCTTGCATTGTTTTGCCAGGGTTTTGATAAGCGCCGCACCGTGTCCCTTCATGAAATGAAAGACGCGAGGGTCCTGATCGGGGTAGTATTCTGGAATGTCCACGAATTCCAATCCCTTCTCTTCCAGCCAGCCGATGGTATCCCCCGTTTTATCGATAAAGGTCCTCACGAGCCTCGGATCGATTTTCCAGTGTGCATAGCCCATGGCCGTTTTAAAGGCCCAGTCCTTTGAGATGTCAATCCTATGGCGTTTCTGAAAAGGACTTTCAGCCCCAAACAGGACCGAGGCCATCGTGGTGTTGCCGCCGAGGACACGCCGCTTTTCGACAACCACAACCCGGCCCCCCTTTTCAGCGGCGGTAAGGGCGGCGGCAAGTCCGCCCCCGCCGCCCCCGATTATGATAATCTGCGAATCAATGGCTTCCCGGCCTGAGGCTGTTTTTGGACTCATAATACCTCCTTTTTGTTCTTGTTAAAGGGTCTGCGGGCAATTACAGGGAAAATTTCAGCCGCTTCCCCCGTTAACCTGTTTTGATCCGACAATTCCTGCCGTATGCTTTCAAATAGCGTCGGGTGGAATCGTCGCTCCCGGGTGGATTTCAAGGGTTTTAATACCCTTGATCTCCTTTTCGAGACCTCTTGCTTTTTCCTCTAACCTGTGTGCGAGCCGGTCTTCGGACCTGGTGTAAATCAGTACGTTGCCATCATCGCTTGTCACGGCAATACCGGGATTGAGATCAATCAAGGCCGCCTTTATTTGACTTGCCAGGGCCAGATCATTCATCTTTTGCTGTGATTCTCTGGTGGTCCTGAACTGCTCGAGCGCCGCGGATTCACAAATGAAATCCACGGCATCGGCCACTGTAAACTTATGAATGTGAAGGATGATGTCATAAAGGGAGCTGTCCCAGAGATCAACACCATAGAGGCTCTTCGTCCACTTCCGACGTTCCTCATCATCCCTGAGAATCAGTGCCAGAGCTTCCTGCCTCGGTATTCCCTCACGCTCCATTTCATTACGCACGCGTTCCTCTAAATCGGCGATGATCCGGACTTTGAGTACGTTGGGAACCCCTTTGAGCAGAAGATGCCCTGCAAGACCATGGTAGATGACGTTATCCTTTTGCACATCATGGAAGAGCGCACTCTGGTAATAGGCCACGAAACGGGCCTTGCTATGCCCGAAACGTTCCAGGATCGACGGTGCATCATGGATGGCTTTGATCATCTTGATTTCAGGAATATGGTAATGGTCACTTGCATCGAGAATCACTTCCCGGCTTATGCACTTATAGCCTAATCGTGCCGCCGCTTTCTCCGCCACTTCCTTTCCCTTGCTGTATGAGCCCCTCGAAATGGTTATAATTGCCATGATTTTTTGGCCTATCTGATTTATTTCAGATAATACTCATTCGTAAACCATCGTTTATGGATTTGCGCTATCAGTAATCAGCTATCAGCAAAAGATTATTAAAACAAAGATTAAGCTGACTACTGACCGCTGAGGGCTGAAAGCTCTATCCGGAAACAGATTGTTTCTGGATGGACACTGACTGGAATCCCTTCTTGCATACGCCTAAACGAGACCGAAATCAACCCAAAATACGGATCAAAATCCACCATCAAATTCCCATATCCCTAATCATGACCGTGGAATTTGGCCCAACTCTATAAGTTTTGCCTTGAGCCTTTTTTTTATTCGCCTTCGCCTCGGGAAAGAGATT
>CAYTUL010000272.1:0-6109 GCA_964441135.1 uncultured Desulfobacteraceae bacterium
CCCCCGTCCCCCCGATCCGGATGCCCGCCCTTTCAGCGAGCTCGACACGGGGCCGGGCGCCCGTGGCAAAGATCAAGAGATCCACCTCCAGCTCGCGGTCCTCGAGAATAAGCCGCTTCTTGCCTGACTCCGTCACAACCCTCTTTATCCCGGCCGAAAGAATCAAATCCACCCCGCTATCCTTCATGATTTTTTCAATCCGCTTCCCCATATCCTTATCCACGGCGGAGGGCAGGATATGGTCCATGATCTCCAGTAAATAGACCTGACGGTAGCCCCGCTCTTTAAGCGCCTGGGTGGTTTCTATTCCAATGGCGCCTGATCCGATGACGGCCGCGCTGGCAAATCCGCGGATAACGGAATCCAGTTGCTTCCATCCGGCGATATCCGTGCTCATGGCAAACTCATTTTCACCGTTTACACCGGGGATGTCCGGAATCGACGGCCCCGCGCCAAGGCTCAGGATGAGTTTGTCATAGCCGTAGCTTTTTCCGCCGGCGATGATTTTTTTTTCATCTCTCAGGATGTCCGTGACCTCGGTTTTTAGGTGTACGTTTATCCTGTTTTCCTCAAAAAAGTTACCCGTATAAAAAATACCGTCCCAGTCCGTGAATGTGCCCCTCATGGCAAACGGTAATTCACAGGGTGCATACCCGATCTCAGACTGTGTGCTAAAGATGTCTATCTGTGCGTCTTGATCAAATTCTCGTAACTTTCCGGATGCGCTTCTTCCACCTGCGCCGGCGCCGATGATACAGACCTTCATTTTCTATCTCCTTCGGTTTTTCCTTTTATCTTTCACGGCCCTGTCCTCTGCCTGCAGTTCATTGAGGAGATGATCCAGCGGCCACCGTTCAGAAACCGGGGTCAGGGTCGCCCAGATTTGACGGGCAAGCCCCGCCTCCCTATAAGATGCCATAAGGTGGTGTAGCTCATTCTGGGTCAACCCGGACATGATCACGGCCCTCGGCATGTCCGATATCTCTGCAAATCCGGCCCTGTCTTCACGGGTCAGGATCTCGCCGACGCTTTTCCCCAAATCACGGGAGGAGGCAAAAACGACCGGGATGCCGGTAATCCCGGCTTTATCCGCTAACCTGAGAAAATCCCCTCGCTCCTCTTCAGGATAACCGCAGACAAGCAATACCGTGGGGCCGTACAGGCGTTTTTCTGATTTCCCTATCTTGGTAAATTGTCCTTTGTGTTTCACGTCTTCATCTCCATTTTCCTTCCGGCTGGCTCGCGGGGGATTCAACCCGGGCACCGGCCCTCCCAGGGAAATATCCCATCGTGAGATGATGCTTCACGGCACAGGGGGCGGCTCAGAGAAGGAAAATCAAACCGATCCGGCCGGGTAAGGTCTTTATATACCAAAAATGGGAATGATTCCACCCCTGAAGGCATAAAAAGGGACATACATTCATTTTTCATTCAGTCCATCAGGCCTGTCAAGAATAAAGGTCTGCCCCCATGAACTATGCCATTTTAACTATCTTATACAACGACGATTTCATTCCGGCCGATCCGGTGATGGGATCAAAGGCCCTGTTATCCGTCAAGACATTGCAATTGCTCTCCTTGTGAACGGGTGTCCCCATGACTCACTCTGATCATTTTGTTGCAGTATCGGCGTCCTTATAGAACCGCTCACCTTCTGCCATTTCGGAACCCGGGCGGCCTATCTGCGCGGCCAATTCCTTATTTCCAGCGGAGAGTAGACAATTAAGGAAGTCGCCGCTTTACAAACTCCTTCCCTCCATTTCGCTGGAAGTGCTGGTGTACCTGATAAAGAAAGGTGCGAATAGCGGCTTCCCGGCCGGGCTGGGCCGTGCCGTCACAGGATATGTCCAGATAAGGAATGCGCTGTTCATTCATTTTTGGCTTGATAATGGCCGAGACGGTCATGCTGTGCATGCACGTAAAAGGATATACATTGACCACCCCATTGACTCCCTTATCAATATGTTCGAGAATGGATGCGATGCAAACGCCGGGCTCGGTCCCCAGATCAAAGGTGAACAGATCGGCTTTTGAAAGGACACGGTCCAAGTGGGCCATGTTATGGTCTTCTATGAGATCTACGAGGGGAATTACACGTTTGTATACCTTGTTCTTTCTGAATTCCTGGTAAAGACAGTCCAATCTATAGCCGATGGTTTCACTAAGACAGCTTTTCGCCGAGGCTATTTGCCATTGCTTTAGGTTTCTATGGAACCGCCCTTTGGCGTTCTTATAATTCACATAACTAACGAAGTCCACCCACTCTGTAAGCGATGCGTTGACGACTTCCGCCCCAAAGCTTTCCAACGTGCGAATCAGATCCTCGTTTGAGGGGGGGTGCATTCTGACAAAGACCTCTCCCACCACGCCGATGAGGGGCTTACGGGGCAAAGTTGGATCAATCAGGGTTTTCCCCTCTGTAATGATTTCCTCAAGACTATCGAGGATGGTGCCGAATTTTTTCTTTGTGGCATGGGTCTCAAAGACGTCCTCCATACGCTCCATGGCCTTTTGGATAAAGGCATCCATCATGCCCGCTTCCTTCTCATAAGGGCGAAGCCTCCAGAGTAATCTGTCCATCACATCCCCGACAACCAAGGCAAAATAGCCGGTTTTTCTCAGGTCCAACTGACGCGATTCATCTAATAGTCCCTCAAAGGAATAGCCGTCTTCGGAAGTAATGGCATCAATTTGCAATTGGCCTGTACCCAGAAATGAATCCAGAACCAACCGCTGGTACTTGGTGTACATGCCGAAACGACAGGGGCCCTCAGCTTGTGGCAGGAAGTAGATAAAATCATCGGCATTGAATTTGTCCCCCACTCTCTTTCGTTCCTGATCTATGAAGTAAAGGATGTCTCCCATAGTCACCAAGCAGGGGTAACATTCTTTCCCCGACGTGTGCGCTTTTGCGAGATCAAGCCCTCGATAGGTCACAAGGGTCTTGGCTTTTACGCCAAAACTTCTGAGGGTGGCTGAAAAGAGATGTGCGGCTATCCTGTTCATCTGGGGCACCAGTACGGTTTTTCCCTCAAGATGGAATTTGCCGACGTTTGCGTTAATCGTATCAAATGTATGTATATGTTCGTGGGGCATTTATTCCGGAGCCTCCTGTGTATCTGGATGGGAATTTAGTTTGCCACATGCAAATCGACATCGGAATATGAGAGTGCCTCCTGCATTGTGTTTTCGATCACATTTTTATAAGCTTCCAACCGTGTCATCATGCCCGCCACTGCAGTGTGTTCATCTAACTCAAGAAATAAGCAAGGCTTTTCAGCCATGATGTGCTTGTAGAAGTGCTCAATAAAAGAGTCAGCGCCACACCCAAAGTTTGTCAAATGAAGGCAGAAAAAATGAGGTCTCGCCTTAACGAACCTGACGGTTCTCAATATCTGAGCGCCGAGACCCCAATACATTGCTGGAAAATCAGAAAGATCTACGGCTGAGACATCGAGAAAATCCATGGGTATTGCCGTGAAGCCGAGCTTGGACAGGTTCCGGCCAAGTCTTAGATTCAGCCTTTCATCGTAAAGGTTGTAGTGTCTCCCTGTCACCACCAATACCGGGTTGCGGCTATTTTGCATTCTGAGAATCTCTTCCCCTTTGCTATGCAGCTCTTTTGTGAATTCCTTGTCCCTCTCAAAGGCATAATAGAGGGCTTTTCTAACGCTGGATTTATGAACACCGAGTTTTTCCTTGATCTGTTCCGTGATTTCCAATGCCAGGAGATCAGGGTCATCTTTGAGGTGAATAAGAGGATTTATAATCGTAGATTCATCGAGTCCAAGGACGGGCCGAACCATGTAAGAATTGTGCTGAACCATGGGGCAATAAAATCCCGATTCCCCTTCGTGGGGTGTGGGCATATTAACCAGGGTCGGGATGAAAAGATATCTTGTCATCCCCTTGAGCGCCATGATATGTCCATGGGACACCTTGACTGGATAGCAGGCCTCAATGGAAATCACCTGTGCCCCCATCTTTTCAATACGCGCATTGGTGGGTGGAGTCAAAACCAGCCGGTACCCAAGCTGATCAAAGAAGTGAGCCCAAAATATGGCAGTCTGAATACCATATAGCCCTCGCTGCATTCCAATCGTCGGACGACCTCCCACATCCATTAAGGGAGAGCCTTTTAACTGTTCAAAAACGCCCTTCATGTGGTTTTGCCATATCTTTTCCCTCAGCAGAAAATAGTTTTCTTTGACAGGTCCTTTGGTTCTTGTCGATTCGTAGCGGCCACAATCGCCGCCCCAGACACTTTGACGGCCGTCAAAATCATAGATTTTCAGCTTACACTGATTATGGCATTCGCCATCTCCCGGACAGATCATTTCCTTGTAGGTCATTTTATCATGGATGGCGCTTTCCAATCCTCTGAACTGGGTTCGTTTGTTTTTTTCCATAAGCATCTTTTCCCTGACTCTCAGCGCTGCGCCATAAGCGCCCAGAACCTCTCTATGGCGGGGGACGATGAGCCCTCTGCCGAGGACGTTCTCAAAGGCGGCCACCACGGCTTTATTTAGAGAAGGCCCTCCGAGAAACATTACTTTTTGTCCGATTTTTCCTTTCGCAACTACCCGGTTGAGGTAGTTATAGACAATGGCATAACAAAGGCCCGCGATAAGGTCGCGTATATCCACACCTTTTTGCCGATAGGACACCAGGTCAGACTCCATAAAGACGGTGCATCTTTCTGCGAGTTTGACAGGTTTTTCGGAAGAAAGGGCCAACCGTTGAAACTCACCGACAATGTTGATTCCATGCTTGTTGGCCAGTTCATGCAGGAAACTTCCGGTTCCCGCCGCGCATACTTTGTTCATATCAAAATCCAAGGGATAGGTGTTCGTAATGGAAATATACTTTGAGTCCTGCCCGCCTATTTCAAATATGGTATCAACATGAGGATCAATCTCGACAGCCCCCCTGGCGTGGGCCGTGATTTCATCGATGGCCAGATCTGCATTGATAAAATCCGCCACCACATTTCTTCCTGATCCGGTAGTGGCGATACCGGCGATCTCCGCGGCCTTCCCAACTTCCTCCTTAATGAACCTCAACAGGTGTTGCGTGACTTCAATCGGTTTTCCCTGAGTGGGTACATATCTTTTATGGATAAGTTCCTTGTCTTCATTGATCAGGGCATATTTTGTCGTGGTGGAACCCACATCGAGCCCCAGATAGGCACGAGTTCCTTTTTTCAAGGGTTGCCCCAGAATGACATTGCTCTCTGGAAAATGGGTTTCGTTGAGTTGGAGCCTTGGGGCCGTGGGAATAGAGAAGGTCGATTTTTCGTGGCTGCGATAAAGCCGTTTCATGTCCACATGGTTTTCATGACCCCTCTCCAGGCTTAACAGGGCAACTCCCAAAGCGCCCAAGGACGTGGAGAAATCGGGCACCTTGAGGCCTGGAAAATATTCTCTGAATGCTGCCACCTGGATAGCATTCAGGGATAGACCGCCAATAAACAGGATTGGTTCTTCCAACGTACGGTTTGTCACAAGGGTGCTTATGTAGTTCCTGGCGTTACCCATGTGAAGACCATAGATAATGTCTTCAAGTCTTTCCCCTTTATTCTGAAGATGAATCATATCAGACTTTGTAAATACCGTGCAGCGACAGGCAACCTTTGATGGTGTTCGGCTCCTCGACCCCAGGGCGATGAAATCAGCCAAAACCCGATCAATATGGCCCTGGGAGACGTCACTTTGCCTTTGATACATGGCTGTGGCCATTCTCTCCGCCTGTTGATCGATGAATGACCCCGTGCCGGCGGCGCATGGTCCATTGGTATTGAAATAGTCAAGTTCCCAACCATTGTCTCCGTGACTGATTTGTATGAGGGCCGTATCCTGTCCCCCCATGGAGATAATTGTCCTTGTTTCCGGTTCGACAAAGAGGGCTCCCATGATCTGGCTAATGGTCTCGAACTCATAGAAGGAGTCTAATTGAGCAGCCATGTTTTTCCCATGATTTCCCGTGAACGAGAGATCATGGACGTGTTCTTCGCCAAATTCTTTAAAAATTTGGCCCATGATGGTTAGGAAAGATTCCTGGACTTTTCCAAAATGTCGGGTATAAGGTGATTTATAGACAATCTCTTTTT
>CAYTUL010000273.1:0-6103 GCA_964441135.1 uncultured Desulfobacteraceae bacterium
AGTTGAGCCTGCGAAATCCCGCTGAAGAGCGGGAGCGGGGGGAGCGACGACTGAGGCGTATGAGCAATACGCCGCAAGGAGGAGCGATCGAGGCAACTCCGCAGATGACATCTTGATGGTGGATCAGGGGCTTATCCCTGCTTTGACATGAAACAGATGCCGGGATTGAGTTATTTCTTTCTCTCCTTCATTATCTCGTCGCAAGAGGGCATGACATCGTCACCGGTCAATTTCACGATATCGGAAGCCGTTACAAAATCATACTCAGGGGACTTCTTGGTTACCCCCAAATAGATCGGAAGAACAACCTGGTGGTCACATGCTCGCATTTCAAGCTCACCGGAAGGAGAAGCTATTTTAAGTCCCTCCAAGGCGTCGATGAATTTTTCCTTGTCCACAGAACCCGCTTTCTTAAATGCTTCAGCGATGAAATGGGCCGTAATGTACCCATGAAAACCGGCAAAACCTGGGGGGCTTCCATAGGCTGTCTCGAAGGCCTTGACGAATTCCCGGTTGGCTGGGGAATCCGAGGCATAAAAAAGGTAGTCGCTGGAGCCCATGATGCCCTCAGGGGCCGCCGGACCGAGCGACCTCAGAATAGATGTCTCCGTGGCCGTGGGAACCCAAACCTGGGCTTTATCAGACAATCCGGTCGTCTTTGAGGTCTTCATGGCATTAACCATGCTGGCGCCACCCGTGGCAAGGATAACGGCGTCAGGTTTTGCGGAAAGAATCGCTGTGATATAGGGCACGAGATCGGGTTCACCGACTTTCCACCAGGATTGGCCTATCAGTTTTACATCCGGCTTACGCTGTTTTATATTGCGCCAGGCAGCGTCGGCTATGGCATGCCCATATTCGTAATCATCTCCGGCAATCCAATATTTTGTGAAGGGCTTCTTGGCTAAAGCAACGCCTCCGGCTTTGCCCATCATGGAGGTATTTTCGCCAGTAGAAAAGACATACCTGTGGCCTTTTTCCCCCGTTATTCTTTCACTTTTAGAAATCCACACCATAAGGGGCAATTTTTCTTTATGGGCATAATCGGAAACGGCCAGGGCGACGCCACTACTAATGGTACCAACAATGACATCCACATTTTCTCTCATGACCAATTCCTTCGCCATGCTAAGGCCTATATCCACTTTAAATTTTGAGTCTCTGGTGGTGTATTCGATCTGCCCCCCTAAAACCCCTTCTTTGTTTATATCCTTCAGGGCCAATTTGAATCCATTGAGGGCCTCATTGCAAAACATTGCCGCGGGACCGGTATAGGTGTCTAAAATACCCACTTTGATGTTTCGTGCCTCCGCATGAAAAGGCATCAGGATCATCGACAGCACCATAAAGACGCCTGTTAAAAATAAGCCCCCCTTGATAACGCCTTGTCTCATCCCATGGGATAGTCTGTCTGCCATTTTTTCCCCTCCTTTTAATAAATGAAGTAAGTTTGAATTAATAAGACTAGATAAAGGCCAAAATCCGGAAACAATCGTTGAATCTATATTATTTAATGGTTCTTTATTGGAAATGAAATTGCTTTACGATGAACAGAGAAATGATTGTTTAATAGTGTGAAAAATAACGCTAAAAGAGTATAGGGTAAATGATTTTCTGAGTCAAATATAAATTTTCCGGTGATTTCCTCAGGAGACCTATTAAACATTATCCATTTCTTACGCTCAACAAAGTGAAGATTCCGATGGCGATAAATCCAAGGCCGGCGAATATTTTCAAAATCCTGGGATTGATCCAATGACTCAACTGGCTGCCCACGAGCACGGCGATAAGCGATGACAGCACCAGGGCAAATGAAGAAGCCGCGAAAATACCCCATTTATTCATCTGCTGGTCCGTGGAAAAGGTTAAGGTCGCCAATTGTGTCTTATCTCCAAGCTCGGCGATAAACACGCTTAAGAATACGATCCATAGAGCTTTCATAAAACTCCTTCCCCGGTGTATAATGGTTTTGCATCTTTACGGTTCATTTCCATAAGGGCCTCTTGAGGGATAGTACGCTATTGAAAAGGACTAAATTTTTAGATTTTCATGCATCCTGTTTAAAGCTCTTACTTGACAAATGATATTTCCGCATGAGGCTGTGGAAGTTCGGTCTCTTCATGCCCACCTTTTCTGCAGCAAGTGTGATATTGCCGTGGCATGACTTGAGGGCCTTAATGAGAAAGGCCTTCTGAATTTGATGATAACGCTCCTCAAGAATTTCCTTCTTCATCAAATGGAGTTCTTCTGCCGTTTCCGGAACGCCCTCCCCGCCCGAAAGCCGCTTCGTATGGAGATGATCATAGATATCCAGAGAATCCATGGTTTCGCCCTCGGACATGATTACCAGCCTTTCCACGACATTTTTAAGCTGCCGGACATTGCCGGGCCACCGGTAGTTCACAAGTGTCTCCAGAGCATCGTGGGAGAATCCGGTGATCCGTTTCCCCGTCTTTCGGCAAAATATCCTTAAAAAATGGTACAGGAGGCGGGGAATATCGTCTTTTCGCTCCCGAAGAGGCGGGATATAGATCGGAAATACGTTTAAACGGTAGAATAGGTCCTCCCTGAATGTTCCCTCATTGACCATGGCCTGGAGATCTCGGTTCGTGGCGGCGATGATCCTTACATCCGTCTTCTTGAATTGATTCGATCCCACAGGTTTGTATTCGGCAGCTTCCAACACCCTTAAGAGTTTTCCCTGAATATCCAGACTGAGGTTCGCCACGTCGTCCATAAACAGGGTACCTCGCTGGGCCATTTCGAAAATACCGGCTTTATTCTGGTGGGCTCCGGTAAAGGCGCCTTTAACGTGGCCGAAAAGTTCGCTCTCCAAAACCGTAGGGGAGAGCGTGTTGCAGTCCACGGCCACATACTTTTGTGCCGCCCGCAGGCTATGGGCGTGTATGGCCCCGGCGAAGAGTTCTTTTCCGGTCCCGCTTTCTCCGTATATGACTACGGTCGTGTCCGTTGGTGCAGCCTTGTTTATCTGATCGAAGATTTTTAAGATATTTGGATTCTTCCCGACAATATTGTCATAACCGAACCGGTCCAGAAGCTCCTTACGCAGGGAGAGATTCTCTTCGACCAAATGTTGTCTCTCCAATGCTCGATCTATAGAGAGCACCAGTTCATCATCGGTGAAAGGCTTGGTGAGGTAGTCAAAGGCTCCAAGTTTCATAGCCTCTACGGCATTCTGGACTGTGGAATACCCCGTCATTACGATGACATAGGCACCCGGTTTCACTTTCCGGAGGGTTTGAAGGATTTCCATACCGTCAATGTCGGGCAATTTCATATCTAGTAAGACGATATCGTATTCACCCTCAAGGGAAGAATCGAGGCCGGCTTTCCCCTCCATACATATATCCACCCTATAACCTTTTTCTGATAGGACTATTCGGCAGCCGTCACAGATAACCCGTTCGTCATCAATGATCAAGATATTTGCCTGGTCCGTTTTTCGATTCACTGCACTCATGGTACCGCATCCTTAGATGAAAATGGAAATTCCAGGGTAAAACGGGAACCTTCCCCGAGCCGGCTCGATACACGGATACGGCCGTCATATCTCTGAACAATACCATAACTTACCGACAGGCCAAGACCGGTCCCGTTCCGCTTCGTTGAAAAGAAGGGCTCAAATATTTTTGAAACTTGCTCTTCCGGCATACCACAACCCGTGTCTGCAATCTCTACCTCCACGTGCCCTTTGTGGTAATCCACATCGCTTTTGATGGTAATCACACCCTTCTCTCCGATGGCCTGTACGGCGTTGAGCAAGAGGTTCACCAAGACCTGTTGGATCTGTTTTACATCCAGCTTCAGCTCCTTTATTTCCTCCGTCAATCCCTTTTCAATCTGGATATGATGGAGGCGAAACTCGTTTGCGAGCATGATAAGGGCCTTTTCAATGATATCGTTGATATTGGTCATCACAGTCTCTGGCTCGCCCGCCCGGGAAAACTCTAAAAGATCCTGAATGATGGTCTTGCAACGTTTCGTCTCGTTGATGATGACCTCCAGGCCCTCTCGAAGGGGGCCTTTGTCCGGCACTTTTTTGATCATGTTTGAGCTATACAGAAGAATTCCTGCCAGGGGATTATTTATTTCATGGGCGATGGCTGCCGCCATCCGGCCCAGGGCCGACAATTTTTCAGTCTGAAGGGCCAGTTGGTCATATTGTGCCTGTTGTGTTTCAATGAGGCCTGCCTTTTCAATGGCACAAGCCCCCTGGTGAGAGGTGAATATGAGAAAATTGATTTCCTCCTCAGAGAGTTCCCTCTGATCGGGGAAATAGATGCGCATGATACCCACCGTGCGATCTCCCAGGTTGAGCGGTACATCCACGATCATCCGAATCCCTTCTTTCCGGGCTTCTTCGGGGTAGGTGACACGGGGCTCAGTCATCACGTCTCTGACAATACACACATCTCCCGCGCCCCGAAGGCCACTAATAATCGTCTCCCATGCTACAGGACCTTTATTCAGATATTGGTTGCTGAGCCCGTAGGATACGGCGATATCCGTTTGGTTTCTCCCGATGTTCAGGGTGCGAATAATTGCCCCTTTAGCCCCTAACAACTCTACGACGCGCTTGATCATAAGGATGGCAACGTCCTTGGCATGGGTACGGATATGAATCGATGGGCTGATATCTCGAAAAATACAATCAAAAGCTGTGATGTCAAATGTTGGCGGCATGTGAAATCCTTGTCACAAAATGAATGCAATGCATTGAGATTATTGTGTCTATTGAATCCTTATGGATTTCGCCTCATATATGGGATAGTCGCATGTTACACGCCCTATCTTCGGGGACATGAATATATGGCGGCCATGTATCTTAAAAGTGTATATCTGATTATACACGAAAATCCTATTGTAATATGATGGTTTTTTTAATGGATCGTCCATTTGGCTGTATGTTGTCCCATACACTCAAGAATTTTGTGACCCCGGAGATCCCCTTGTTAATGTAAATTAACCTCTTGATAATACGTATATTTCTATTTTTCCCCCATGTTTTCATTTTCTGGGTCTAATTGGAACAAAAATTGCTCTGCTCGTCAATAGGAACATGCTTCATCATCATTTTTTGGTTTAAACCAGACAATAATTCAGAAAGGGGGAGAAGAAATCATGAGTGCATTACAGGAAGCCGTTGAGATAAGACCCGTCTATCCTCACCATGTGCTTTTAGTGGAAGATGAGCCGAGTGTCGCTAATGGACTCAAGTTGATCCTGTCTGAAGAGGGCTATGGTGTGGATGTGGCCATGACGGGCATGGGTGCCCTTGATAAATTCAGGGGCAATGGGTTTGACCTCGTGGTGGCTGACCTTCGACTGCCGGACATTAATGGCATGGATGTAATCAGGCAGGTGAAGGATGAACGGCCTAATACCAAAGTGGTCATCATTACTGGCTACCCATCTGTATCCACAGCCGTTGAATCTGCCAAAATGGGGGTTTCCAACTACCTGCGTAAGCCTTTTACGGAGGATGAGTTCAAGGCGGCTGTTGGCGAGGCATTTCAAGAGGCGGCAAAAACCGATGCCGACAAATTCCTATCAGATACCAGAGAAGGCAGATTGATCCAGAAACGAGAGGTGCTTCGTGTCTTGGACAGGACCTATGAAGAACCTGCCTTTTGGAAAGACTTGCTCAATAAGGGATCGGACGTGCTCGAGGACTATCAACTCTCAAGCGAGGCCAAGGCAGCCATTGTATCCGGTGATCTAAAATGGATAAATGAGCATGTCGGGGAACTGACTCAGAAGCAACTCATGTTCATCCTCAAGAGGCTTGAGCGAGAGGCCTGGTAATCGAATATATAGATCCGGGACATCAGAAATGCGAACATCAGGATATCCATGAGGAAAGTGACCATGAATAAGTACATACAAGGTTCGGTTATGATTGTGGGAGGCGGGATCACAGGCATGCAAGCCGCCCTGGATGCAGCGAATACAGGATTTTACGTCTACCTTGTTGAAAAGTCACCTGGTATAGGAGGTGTGATGGCCCAGCTGGACAAGACATTCCCTACCAATGATTGTTCCATGTGAATCCTGGCGCCTAAACTGGTCGAGGTCGGCCGGC
>CAYTUL010000274.1:0-6100 GCA_964441135.1 uncultured Desulfobacteraceae bacterium
GATCCGGATCGTGCGGCCCCGGAACACCCCCTGTCACCGGAAGAGACCTCCATAAGGGAATGGTTTCAGGATCGAGTCCGAAACGGTATGTCCCCTGATCGGGCGGCCGATCATATCTTTGATGCAATCCGGCAGAACAGGTTCTATATCCTGACACACCCTGAATATAAGGAAGCCATCCGCATGAGAATGGAAGATATCCTTCAGGACCGGGCCCCCACTCTCCCGCCCATGGAACTACAGTAAAAAGCGGGAGACCATCGGACGAGTTACTATCAGGCCGTGTGTCTCCTGATAGGCGATCTCGAAGAAGCATTTAATCCATATCCCGAGAGGCGTTCCCCTGCTGTAATGCCTGAATCCGCCTGCGGATAAGCCTGAAACGATCCGTTCTATGCTATACTTCCAAATTTTTTGTTTGAGATAATAAAAATCAGGATAAAGGCCGTAAGCATCAGTCCGCTCAATCCGATGGCATTCGGTGTCCCGATTTTTTCCGCCAGAGCGCCGAAGGGAACAGCGCTCAGAGGCATGGCCCCAAAGGTCATCATACTGAGGCTCATGATTCTTCCCCGCATTTCCGACACTGTGTAAGTCTGGAGAAGCGTCATATTGAGAGACATGAAGACGGCGGCGAAAAGGCCGAGGAGCATGAGAAGGGGAACGGCCGTTCCATAGGTGGTAACCTGAGAGAATATCGTCAGTACGATTCCCCATAGGACACCAATGACAAGAAGAAAGGCTCCACGCCGTGCAAAATTCCGCATGGATGCCAAAATGAGGGACCCTATCAGGGCCCCGATTCCCATCACCATTAACAATATCCCCAGACCGTCGGATTGAACATCCAATGCCTCCCTGGCCCAGGCCGGCAGCAAAGCGGCGAATGGAAAGCCAAAAAGCGCCGGTACGAATAAAATAATGATAAGGCCGAAGATCGCCTGGTCATTGGAAATATAGGACAGCCCGTCCCGCATGTCTTCAATTATGCTTTTTCTGTTTTCGACGTCTTGTATTCCCCTGGTCTTCAACATCGCCGTAGAAATAAACGCGCACCCATAACAGGCCGCTATCAGATAAAAGGTTCCTGCCGTATCGATAAAGATAATCAGGATTCCAGCCAGCGCAGGACCTATGATTCTGGACAGGTTCATACCAGAATTGTTCAGGGAGATGGCATTCATCAGCTTGTCCACAGGTATGATGTCGGATACCAGGGACTGGCGGCTCGGCATGTTTAAGGCCATGAGGGAACCGTTCACCGCCCCGATTACCATCAGATGCCAGAACCGGATCATCCCGGTCAGATCCAGCGTGGCCAGGATCAGGGTCATGATCAGGTTGCCGCCCTGGGTGATCATGATTTTGTTTTTTCGAGGGAATCGATCAGCCAGGGCCCCCCCTATGGGCGATATAAACGTCATGGGCACGGAAAAGGCCAACATTACCAGGGAGAGTGCAAAGGGAGAATCGTTGGCAAGGCGTAATATGAGCCATCCCCTGGTTATCATCTGCATGCTCATGGCTATAAAGGCCGCAAGGGAGCCGATCCATAACCATCGAAATTCGCGGGATTTCAGCGATTCAAAAGTGGAAAAACGCAGTAAAGCCGGGCCGCTTCTATTCGAGGACTTTCCCCCGGCGTCTTTTAAAGGGGTAAATGTATATTGTTCCAAAATAATGCCTTTATAATAAAATCATATCAGGTTGTTTTATCACCACTCGCTTCGCTGGAGGCATCAGCCGTCGCTAAAGCTCCATATATTTCAGATCATCGGAGACTTTCAGGGAGGGCTCTGTTAATGCCCGGATCTCTTCTACCTCCCAACCGGGGGCCTTCTCCTTCAGCAACAGGCCTTCAGCAGTCACCTCAATAACGGCGATATCGGTTATGATTAAATTCACGCATCCCGGCGCGGTAAGCGGATAGGTACACTCCTTTAGAATCTTCGGCTCGTTGGCTTTTGTGGTGTGCGTCATCACCACAACCAGGCGATAGGCACCAAAAGCCAGGTCCATGGCCCCGCCGATATTGCCCGGTCTCCCGGCAGCCGTTGCCCAGTTGGCAAGATCTCCCTTTTCCGATACCTGCAGGCCTCCGAGGACGCACAGGTCGATATGCCTGCCCCGGATCATGGAAAAGGACTCGGCATGATCAAAGAAGCACATACCGGGTTTCGGTGTGGCGAAGGTTCCGGTGGCGTTTACCAGGTGGAAATCCTCCTCTTCTTCAGAGGTAGGGGAAGGGCCGAAACCGAGGCAGCCGTTTTCCGCATGAAAGATGACCTCCTTATCCTCCGGTATAAAATTGGCGGCCATCGTGGGAATGCCGAAACCCAGATTCACGATCATCCCATCCTGAAACTCGCGGGCCGCCCTGAGGGCCATGGTCTGCTTATCCAGCCGTTCCTTCATATCAGGCTCCTTTCATGCCGGCCTTTCTAACAGCGACACGGTCAACATATATACCGGGGGTAACAATTGCTTCCGGTTCCAGGCCGCCCAGCGGTACCAGTTCGTCCGCCTCGGCAATGGTAATCCCGGCGGCGCCGGCCATTACGGGATTGAAGTTCCTCGATGTCCCCTGATAGGTTAAGTTGCCGTACCTGTCGGCCCTGTGGGCGCGAATCAGGGCGAAATCGGCTTTGAGGGGGTATTCTAATACATTTTTTCTGCCGTCAATAACCCGGGTTTCCTTGCCCTTCTCAAAAACGGTCCCGGCCCCGGTCGGTATAAAAAAGGCCGAAATTCCGGCCTTCGCCGCCCTTATTCTTTCGGCCAAAGTGCCCTGGGGCACCACCTCGACTTCCAGCTCCCCGGCCTCCAATTTATCATGGAGCGGCCTCGGCACGCCGGGCCTGGACGTACCGGGAAAAGCGCAGACGGCCTTGCTCACCTGCCCGTTTTGTATCAGAAGTCCTCCATCATCGTAATCAGGGGGGGTCTTTCTGAAGGGCCTGGTTCCCGGCAGATCCCTTCCAAATCCCGGCGTGTTGGCCACAAGGGTAAGATTCTTGGCCCCCTGTTTAACAAGGGCCCGGATGAGATTACTCGGGGTGCCGTTGGCCGGTCCAAACCCGCCCATGAGGATTACCGCGCCGTCAAAAATATCGGCGACCGCCTCATTAAAACTGTGGACTACCTTGTTAATGCTCACGTGCCCTCCTTATCTCCGTATGGCTCCTGTAAAGTATCTCTGAGGCAGCGGAATCTCAGACGCGTATCATTTTATTCAATACAGAAATCCATGTTCTTTGAGCATGCTCAGAGTTCAAAGGCTTTGCGATTGGAATGAACCATCATTAAATATTGGAAATACAGGTTTCGGGTTTCGGGTTTCGGGTTTCAGGAAAACCAAATATCAAACACCAAAACCTATGTTATTCCTGAAACCTGAACACTGAAACCTGGGTTGTTCTCGAAAATAGAAACCCAGATTTCTTTTCAAGAGGATATCTATAATATTCAATTATTAGTCTCTCTGTCCCAGGATAGTGATGCTGCCGATTCCGCTCCCCGGATTCAAACCGAAATTGTGGGTAAGGCCCAGAGTAGGATTCTTCCGTTGACGCGGGCCGGCCTTTCCCTGCATCTGTTTATATATCTCGTACATCATTCGCAACCCGCTGGCCCCGATAGGGTGTCCGAAGCTTTTCAGGCCCCCGTCGGGATTAACGGCCAATTCTCCATCGAGTTGAAAGGTACCGGCCCTTACATATTCCGGGGCCTTCCCCCGCGGGCAGAACCCCAGGTCCTCCATGATTACCAGTTCGGTGATGTTGAAACAGTCATGTACCTCCGCAAGATCTATCTCCTTGAAGGGTTCCCTTATCCCCGCCATGTCGTAGGCCTGCCTCCCGGCACGTACCGTTTCCTCCATGTGTACCATGTCATAGCCCTGCTGCAGGTATCCCTGGCGGGCGCCGACCGAAAGCCCCAATCCCTTGATCAATACGTAATCGTCCCTGAAGTTCCTTGCCAGGTCGGCCCGGGTCAGAATCGCCGCTGCCGCGCCGTCGCTTACACCACAGGCGTCATACAGCCCGAGCGGCCAGGCTATCATGGGGGCGTTCAGGGCCTGCTCCTCCGTGATGTCACGCTGGAAATGGGCCTTTGGATTGAGGGAGCCGTTGTGATGATTCTTTACGGAGATTTTGGCAAGGACCCGCTTCAGCTCATCGTAGCTCAGGCCGTAATGGCTCATGTATCTGGTGGCCATCCGGGCGAAAAACATGGCCGCCGACATTCCCCATTCGAGGGTGCCGTCCCCGCCGGCTCCAGTGACCGTTCCAAGACCGCCGAGACCCTGGTCCTTCAATTTCTCGACCCCGATTGCCAGGACGATATCATAGGCACCTGAGGCGATACCGAAACTGGCGTTTCTCACGGCTTCGGTGGCCGTAGCACACAGATTTTCAACCCGGGTAACCGGTATATAGTCCAGCTTGAGGGCCGTGGCCAGGGGTTCTGCAGTTCCGATCCGTGTCGTGCCGAACCAGGCCGCCTGAATATCCTTCAGTTCTATACCCGCGTCTTCACCGGCTTCATAGGCGGCATCGACCAGCATGTCTTCGGCGCTTTTTCCCCAGTTTTCTCCAAACTTGGTGCATCCCATGCCGACTATGGCGACCTTGTCCCTGATACTCTCCATCTATCTTGTCTCCTTCTCCATCCAGCTATCCCTGAAGGGCATGCATCTCCAGGAGTAATTGCGGATACCTCCGGCGGCGCCAAGGGTCCTGAAGCTCATCTCCAGATCCATATTGACCCTGACTTCCGAGGCTATCATATCGGTCATTCCAAAAATACCCCTGCCGCCGCCCTCAAAGTCAACCATGGTATCCACCATCGGCTTAGCAAAGGCCGGAATATCGCCGCCATATTTCAATGTAAAGGTAAATACCTTCCCCTTTTTGTCAGAGAACCGGACAGGATCGAAGTTATCCCTTGTCCGGCAGTGGGTGCATACCCTCTGGGGCGGATATTGAAGGGTCCCGCATACACGGCACCGGACGCCGTGGAGCGAGTATATGGCGTCTCGGTCCCGGTGGATGACCGATGCGGAGGCCCCTCCGGGCTTCTCCGGGTCCGAAGAGGCGAATTCACGGAAGGCGAGGTATTCGTCATAGGCGGGCATCACCATCCTGGATGACAGGTTCCCTTTCATCCCCCGCCCGCCTTTGACCGCGGATATCTTGTCCGTTACCCGGAGCAGGAAGGCATCGGCCCCATCGCCGTATCCGGCAAGAAGGATCTTCTCTTCCGGGGATGCCTTCTCCAGGGCGGCTACCAGCATCATCAGGCTGAAGGCGCTCCCGGTGTTTCCCATCCTGTCGAAAAAGGGCTCCTGGACCTGAACCGGCTGCAGCCCTAATATACCGGCCATCCGCCGGTGCCTTCTAAGGTCGGGAGCGTAAAAAACCGCCCTGTCTATATCTCCCGGTCCGATACCGCACTTTGTTAAGAGGCCGTTTACGGCCTTAGGGAGGATCTTCAGGTATCCTTCCTCCATCACAAACCGGCCTTCCCAGGTATGAACGTGTTTTCCGCCGTTAGCGCGCCATACGTCTAAGAGTTCGTTGGATAGGGCGTAACTATCTTCAATCGAGGCCGCGATATCGTTATTCCCTATGAGAAAAGCGGCGGCGCCGTCTCCGAAACCATGGTCCAGGTCTCCCCGGGGCGGGCCCATCCTGAGGTCCGAGGCGGTCACCAGGAGCCGACCGGCGGACCCGGCCTTTATTGTATCCGCGGCCATCCTGAAAGCCGTGATACCGGACCTCAATGAGCCGGTAAAATCCGCGGTAAGGATGTTTGTTCCCAGGTCTGTTGCCCATGCCGCTGTCGTTGCTGCCAGCTTCTCGCCATAGGGGGAGGTTGTCGATGCGTAATAGAGACCGTCGATCTTCCCCCGGTCCCTGTCACCCAGACAATCAATCGCGGCCGCCACCGCCATGGTCAGACTGTCTTCGTCCCAGTTGGCCACCGCTTTTTCATGGGGAAGACTCCACCCATCCGTACCGGGGCCCAGCCTGCGCAGAGGCACGTAAGCCCCACAGGATACGATCCCTACCATAATCCTTCAATCCTTTCCGTGAAC
>CAYTUL010000275.1:0-6054 GCA_964441135.1 uncultured Desulfobacteraceae bacterium
CCCTATGTGTTCATCGAGTTGAGAAGGGCAAAGAACCGGCTTGCGTGGCGGGATGTCCATCAAAGGTAATGACCTTCGGGGACCTGGATGATCCGGGCAGCGCCATCAGGGAAAAACTTACCATGTCTGAATCCTTGCTCGCATTTGAAGCAACGAGTCCAAAGGTTACCTACATCATCCCAAAAGGGTTCTCTAAGAAGATCGAAGAAAGGATAATTGCAAATCCCACGATGTCCATGAGCTGAGAGGTCATCGGGAATGGCCCCGAAATATTAGAATTTTTTATGTGAATATTTTTTCTTTCGCGATTGTTTTTTCTATTGACCGGACCGGAGCAAACTGCTAAAGATCAAAATTATATGCGTTATTGCACTATCCAACAGATGATTGGAAATAATTCCCTGTTCACTGAGGAATCTTAGCCCTTTATAACACCTAATGGCCTCAGGCGCGCAACCTTCGTGGCTAATTCTGTCTCATGAACCACTTCTACTACTTGAGATACATCCTTATACGCTTCGGGCATCTCTTCCTTGAGTGTCCGTTTGCCTCGTGATTGGATATAGATCCCCCGGTCCTCCAATTCACGATGGATGGATCTTCCTTTTGCCAGTTTGATGGCCTTGCTTCGGCTAAGAACACGACCGGCCCCGTGACAACATGAGCTGAAACTCTGTTCCATGGCCCCCTGAGCCCCGGCAAGCACGTAGGAGTAGGTTCCCATATCGCCCGGAATAAGCACGGGTTGTCCGGTTTCGCGATAGATTGGAGGCAGTTTGGGGTGCCCTGGAGGTAAAGAGCGGGTAGCCCCTTTCCTATGTACACAGAGGGATTCCTCCTGCCCATCTACTATGTGGGTCTCCTTTTTGGCAATGTTATGACAGACATCATAAAGGAGCCGCATTCCGAGTTCACTCGGGCTTATGGACAGGGTGGATATAAAAGTCTGCTGTGCGAAATGCATCAGCACCTGACGGTTCGCCCAGGCATAATTGGCGGCACAGGCCATGGCTGAGAGGTATTTACGCCCGAGATCCGATTTTAGAGGCGCATAAACCAATTGTCTATCCGGTAATTCGAGATCTTTTAACTGGACGTGGCTGCCCATCTCTTTCAGAAAATCGTCGCAGATCTGATGACCGAAACCCCTGGATCCTGAGTGAATTAATAATGTAATCTGGCCTTCGAATAGGTTGAATCTGCGAGCGGTCAGGCTGTCATAAACATGATCAACCACCTGGATCTCGATGAAGTGATTTCCTGATCCCAGTGTTCCCAACTGGTCGAGTCCCCTTTTCACGGCCCTCTCGCTCAGGACAGATGGATCAGCTCCTTCAATGATACCGCGGTCTTCGGTCCTCTCCAGGTCTTCAGGGTGGCCGAAACCTTTTTTGACGGCCCAGGAGGATCCCTGCAAGGCTACTTCGGCTTCGGCCTTTGTTGAGAGAGAAATGGCGCCTCTTGAACCTACGCCAACCGGGATATTCTTAAAGAGAGATATAACGAGGGCCCGGATACTTGGCCTGATCTCATTTGCGTTGAGTCCGGTTGTCATAAGACGGCACCCGCAATTAATGTCATAACCGACACCTCCGGGTGAAACGATACCGTCCTTCATGCGAAAGGCCGCGACGCCGCCGATGGGAAATCCGTAACCCCAGTGCATATCGGGCATCGCGAGAGAGTATTTTACAATACCGGGCAGCATGGAAACATTGACCACCTGAACCAGGCTCTGGTCCTGCTCTATATCTTTTATCAGTTCATGATTTGAAAATATAAGCCCTGGCACGCGCATCTTCCCTGTCTTTGGAATAAGCCAGCGGTAGTTATCGATTTTTTCGAGTTTTATTTCCATTGCCTGTTCCCTAAAGGTCAAATGTAACCGTGGCCTCCCATAGGCCGGTTTTATTCGTTACTTCTATCTGGTGATAAGTAACGGCTTTTATCTCCCTTTGAATTTCGTAGTTCTTTGGATCAAAAGGAGAGGTTTTCAGGGTAGCCTTGAGGTTCTCGGATGACAGGACGTCGATTTTCAATGAAAGAACAACGAGGTTTTCCCCCTCGAATTGGTATAAAATCTCGGATAGCCATCGAACCATAAGGTCCTCGAGGCCGTCACCGGAAAGGGAAACCTTTAAAAAATCGGTTTTTCCGGCAGGGGCGGACCTGATCCTGAATAGTAGATGCAGAAGAACCATCCCTGCGTTCTCGAAAAGATGAATCAGGGTGTTCCCCGGAATCTTGACCCTGAGATCCGCCGTGTGGTCCAGGAATGAAAACTCGGGAATTTTATCGGTCATAATCATCATTGCGCTATCCGGATAGAAATGAACGGGATTTGTTCCTCATCATATTACTTATATATAAGGAAGTTGTCAAAACGGACACGAATTCATCATCCGGGTACCATCTCCCCCTCAGGCCGGGACCAGTGGAGACTTCAATTTTTTCTAATGTTTTTTTTAAAAAAGATCGATTAAGTAAGAAGAACCCTCATGAAAAGATGCCAATCTATTGTTTGCGAATTCCTAAAAAAGATCGGCGCGTGTTCTATCAGCCCATTTGCTGACCGGTGCATCTCAAAGAATGTAATTTTTTCAGACTGGAGGAAGTGATTTCATGGAATGTGTCTTTTGCAATAAGGAAATTCATGTAAAGGGAAAGATAAGCAGGCAGGATACCTGTCCGCAGTGCCATCGTGATCTACGTTGTTGCAAACAATGTAAATTTTACGATCAGGATGCCTATAATGAATGCAGAGAGGTAGCGGCCGAACGTATCATAGATAAAGAGAGGGCCAACTTCTGTGATTTCTTTGCGCCTCGTGGTTCAAAGGCCGGCGGAGGTACCTATAACAGGACCAGAGAAGCCAAACAGGCCCTGGAGGCCCTTTTCAAAAAATAACCACCTCTTTTCCGTCTCGGCTCACTCCGGTCTAAAATGAATGGGTGCCCATTTATTTTTTAATTCTGTCGCGAATCTCCAAAATATTAGGATTATTTAAGTGTTTCATAAACTTAGGGTTAGACAGGCGATCGTTCATGTCCCCTGAGTATACGGCCTCGATAATGAAAGGATCCTCCAAGGCCCTTTGAAAATAATCCGGTAGAGCCTTAAAGCTCTTGCATAACCCTCAAAATATCCATCGTGGTGATAATACCGACGAGCATTTCATCCCTGGTCACGAAAACCCTGTGGATACGGCCTCTCATCATGGAATCAGCCACCTGTTGTACCGTTGTTTCCTCCTGCACACTATAGGTCATCGGCGTCATTATTTCACGGACTGTCACAAGGGATTCAGCCTCAATAGGAAAGGATTCAATATCCGCTGGAGAGTACTTCCGCTCAGGACTGTGAATATAAGAATCCTGAGGCCCGGTCGATTGTGCGTCCGTGGCTGGCATACTTTTGTATCGAACGATATCCGTTAATGAGACCACACCGAGC
The DNA here is from genome assembly GCA_964441135.1 of uncultured Desulfobacteraceae bacterium. Classification (GTDB taxonomy): domain Bacteria; phylum Desulfobacterota; class DSM-4660; order Desulfatiglandales; family HGW-15; genus CAYTUL01. Next base: position 3,454 of record CAYTUL010000275.1, read on the forward strand.
AGCTTTCCGTCTTCAGAGGTAACAGGTGCACCGGAAATGGAATTATTGATAAGGTAATCTGCGAGCTGGTCTATGGACCAGTCCATTCCCACGGACAGAACCTCGCGGTTCATGATATCTTTTGCAAGGAGGTTTTTCATGGCCATCTCCTTTTCGTCACTATCCAGCCTGTACCTCGTCACCGCGTAACTGTTTCGCCCTGTTCGATCGCCCGGGGCGCAGCAATCTCTTTTCCGGGATAAAAAAATGATGAACCTTTTTCCTAAAACAGAAATGCAGGCGAGCCTAAATAGCCTTTCAGCAAAATAAATTATAATACAATATTCTCCCTTATTCAACCGGGGCTTCCAAAAAGGCCCGAAACCCTTTGTAAGTCATGTAAATATCACCCTTGTGACTCACTTCAAAAGGCGAGTGCATGGAAAGCAACGGCGGTCCATAGTCGATTATTTCCATGCCGTAAACGGCGAGAAATTTTGCGACTGTTCCCCCTCCTCCTTCATCTACTTTCCCCAGTTCCCCTGTTTGCCAGCAGACTTTGTTTTCAGTCAGAAGCTGCCTCAACCATCCTATATATTCGGCATTCGCATCATTGGCGCCGTACTTCCCCCCGTGTCCCGTGAATTTGGTAATACATCCCCCATAACCCATTCGAGCGGCGTTCCCTTTCTCGTGGACGTCCTGGTAATCCGGGTCCAAAGCACCATTTGCGTCGGCGGACAAGGCCCTTGACGCGGCGAGTACCTTGCGCGTGTCAAGCAGACTGGGCCTGTTACCCTCCTTCACAAGTAGATCACTGACCACGGATTCAAGAAATTTTGATCTCGCGCTGGTTGCCCCGTCACTCCCTATTTCCTCCTTGTCCACAAAAAGGACGACCGCCGTTCTATTGGTTTTTTTGGCATCAAGTAATGCTCTCAGGCTTGTAAAAGCGGATGACCTGTCGTCCTGGCCGTATGCGCCGACCATGGACCTGTCCCAGCCGACGTCCCTGGCTTTCCCTGAAGGAACGATCTCCAGTTCGGCACTGATAAAGTCCTCCTCAACGAGGCCGTAACTGTTATAGAGGTAATTGAGGGCCGCAAGCTTAAAACGGTCCTTCAATTCCTTATCACCCAAAGGAAGACCGCCAATAATAAGATTCAGCTTTTCACCCACAATAGCTTCATCCATCTTCTTATCATACTGGGCCTTTCGGGCAAGATGAGGCAGCAGATCCAGTATGGTGAAAACCGGGTCCACGTCTCGTTCCCCCACAGCGATGTCGACCGTGGCCCCGTCTGTTTTTATTATCCTGCCGTGTATTGCGAGAGGCCGGGCCAGCCATTGGTATTTTTTTATTCCTCCATAATAGTGGGTCTTAAAGAATGCAAGGTCGATATCTTCATAGAGGGGTCTCTGTTTTAAATCCAGCCGGGGCGCGTCTATATGGGAGACGATCAGGTGAATACCGTCCTTCATGGGGGCGGTTCCGGGCACGGCGAGGGCAATGGATTTTTCATGAAATGTCTTTAAAAACGGCATATGATCGTTGGGTATTACCTGCTCAGAGAAACCGTTTTTTACTGCCGTTTCGCATATAAATTTCACGGCTTCCCGTTCGGTTTTTACCTGATCAAGGAATTTCTTGTATTCTTCTCCAAATTGGAACACCTTTTCCTTTTCACTCAAACTGATCGAGTCCCACACCAATTTCGGGCTGTAGGTCAGTTTTTTAGTGAGCCTTTCCATATCTTTCTTCGTGGGGTTTTTTCTCTCCATAATTTATTTCCTTTTCTAATTTCATATGAAAGTTCAGTCAATTATAATAATTCCTGCAAGGCTTCCTTTAGGAATATCCTCCGGTTTTGCATCACTCCCGATGGGATAGATGTCCCATCCCTGGGCTGTGGTCATTTTATAGACATTGATACCCACCGCCTCCATGGAAGGCCTCGCCTTCAGGGAGTACCTGCATCGTTCTCCATCCATTACACGGCAGCTCTTTTCCAGTCCGCAGTATGTATGCCGGCATGAACCGGCGGCAAAGCCGAAGCTCAGGTAGTTGCCGTCATAAAAGGCCATGGATTCAATTTTATTTACAATATCAAAAACTTCCCTATAGGCATTGACCCTCTCCTTGATAGTGGCCTTATCCCGGACGATTACGTTCGATGGGACATCCTTTATAAAAAAAAGTGCCAGCCTGTATTCCTTTAGAATCTCCCGAAGCTCATCCGGTTTTAATGTATTGGGAGGGCAGTGGGCGCTTGTTCCGTACCCGAAACATCTTGGAATCTGGCACTTCAAAGTCACCCGTTCTTCAACCGGGATTTCATTTACATCCAAGATTGCTGCCTTCGATGCCCCTAATTCCAGGGCCTTCTCTTTGTATCTTTCCAAATCCTTTCCAAGTCTTTCGTCGCTCCTGATCAAGGTTATCTTCTCCACCTTTTTCCCCATAACATCTCCTCTTCTTCGGCAACAGAGATAATTCGAATCCTATTTAGTGTCCATCCAGAAACAATCTATTTCTGGATGGAGCTTTCAGCCGTCAGCGGTCAGCAGTCAGCTAAATCTTTGTTTTTATAATCTTTTGCTGATAGCTGAATGCTGAATGCT
>CAYTUL010000276.1:0-6044 GCA_964441135.1 uncultured Desulfobacteraceae bacterium
TGTTGGCCCTTCAGGGCCTCGGACATAAAATACAGCCATATGGGACTCGCCGCCCGGGAACCGGTTTCTCCCTTCCCCATGGGTACGCGATTATCGTATCCCACCCACACCCCGGCTACCAGACCCGGTGTGTATCCGACAAACCAGGCATCTCTCAAATCATTGGTCGTGCCGGTTTTCCCTGCCGCGGGTCTCTGCAGGGCCCTTACCCTCCACCCCGTTCCCTCGGCAATGACCCCCTTTAGCAGGTCGGTCATCACATAGGCCGTATCTTCCGGAATGGATTCCCTGAAAGAGGGCTGGTGCTCCTCTAAAATCATCCCGTTCCGATCCTCGATCCTGTTGATAAAGAAGGGTTCGACGAGCTGGCCCCCATTTGCAAAAACAGAATAGGCTGTGGTAATCTCTTCCAGGGAGAGTCCGGATGAGCCCAAGGCCAGGGATAAATCCGGACTCAGGTCCGATTGGATTCCCATTCTTCTCGCATAGTCAATTACCTTTCTGACGCCAATCGTTTTAAGGATTTTCACGGTTATCACATTCCTGGATTTTATCAGGGCGTTTCGAAGAAGCGTGGGCCCGAAGAACTTCTCTTTATAGTTCTTCGGTTTCCATATGTCTTCTTCCTCGGGATTCATCGTGGAGATATAGGGGGAATCGATGATTACCGTGCCCGGGGTCATGCCTTCGTCAAGTGCCGTTGCATATATTATCGGTTTAAAGGCGGATCCCGGCTGCCGCCTGGCCTGGGTGGCACGGTCAAACTGGCTTTTGGAGAAATCCCTGCCCCCGACCAGGACTCTTACTTTGCCCGTCTTGGCTTCCATGGCAAATATAGCCCCCTGGATCTCCGGTTCCTGCTCAAGATACACCTGCCACTTGTAGGGCCATTGGGCCGGTTCCTTAATGCCGCAGAGGATTACATCTCCGGGCTTTAAGGCTTCACCGGGCTTCTTCACCGAAGTCTGATAATAGGCTACTTGGGGATCCGGTTTTCTGGCCCACTTCATATCCGACAGGGAAAGGAGCCCCTTCTCACCCCCGATATTCACCACAACCTGAAGGTTCCGGTCATCAACCTCTTCGACGACTCCCTTCACAATCGAGCCGGGCCCCGGGGGATTGAGAACCAGCTCTTTCTTTACAGCCTGGATAGTTCCTTCGATCTCATCAGGCTGAAGAGACTTCAGAGGACCCCGGTACCCTTCCCTTTTATCCAATTCCCGGAGCCCTTTCATGATGGCCTTCTGGGCGTCCCGCTGCACCCGGAGGTTCATGGTCGTGTAGACCTTGAGACCTCCTCCATACAGGAGATCCTTTCCATACTGCTTCTCCAGGTATCTGCGGATATGCTCTGAAAAGTAGGGACTCTTCTCAAAGGAATTTTCTCCCTTGCTCGCCAACATGATGGGGGTATCAAGGGCCTCCTTTTCCTGAGCCTCGGAGATATAGCCCTCTTCCCGCATCCTCTTCAGAACGTATCTCTGCCTTTGCTTCGCCCTTTCGAAGTTGATGAAGGGTGAATATCTGCTGGGGGCCTGGGGCAGACCGGCCAAGAGGGCCGATTCAGCCAGATTCAACTCGGATACGCTCTTATTGAAATAGGTCCGCGCCGCCGCTTCCACTCCATAGCAACTGTGGCCCATGTAGATCTGATTTATATAAAGAAACAGGATCTTTTTCTTCGAGAAGTTCTTCTCGATTTGTACGGAGAGGATGGCTTCTCTCGCCTTCCTCTTATAGGTCTTCTTGGGATTTTTCAGGAGCAGGGATCTGGTAACCTGTTGGGTAATCGTGCTGCCCCCCTGCTCGATCTTTCCGGCCATTAAATTCTTCACAAAGGCCCTGAATATACTCTGGAGATCCACCCCTTCATGTTCAAAAAACCGTGAGTCCTCAGCCGCTATGAAGGCGTTCAGGAGGTGCTTGGGGACCTGATCGAGTGATACGACAATCCTCTTTTCATTCCAGAACCTGCCGATTACCTCGCCGTCCTCGCTATAGATCTCCGTGATTATGGGGGGATTATACTCCCTGAGGGAACCGATATAGGGAAGGTTGCTCGACCAGATGTACCAGAGCACCGAACCGGTCGCCCCAAGAATCAGAACGATGATGACAAGACCCCATATGCCTATTCTGAAAACCTTTTTCAACGATCCATTCTCCTGCCGGGCTTCCTATAATCTCTTATTACGTAAAAATATGTATAAATCAAGTGAATGTTTCTGTCATGGAATGAGCACCTCCCACTCAAATGAGCATTTCCAGCGGGAACAGGTATTCGACGGCATCCACGGGGCAGTGGATCCTGCAGTTCCCGCAGTGCCAGCATTCATCCGGATAGGCAACCCGGGGCCCTTCCTCCTCCAAGAGCAGAAGATCGCCCGGGCAGACTTCAACACAGGTCCCGCAAACAGTACAAATATCTTTTAAGATTACCGGCGGCATTCCTGATCTCTCCTTCTTTCAGTCCACATCCTCATAGGCCATCCTGGATTCTCCTTCCTCTTGCCACTGGACCACATATTTTTTCCTCAGATCCCTGTCCATTTTGGGCGGATAATCAACGACCGTATAGAATCCCTTCATGCCCTTTCGCATCAGAACCGATTGGATCATCAATTGACAGTACTTAAGCAGGTGTCCTGTCTCATGGGCCTGCATCAACTCATGGAAGTTTCGGGCCCCTATTTCATTCATGTGTCCTTCGAGAATCTCGAGGCCCCTCAAAGCCATATTCAGCCCTTTGATACTTCTCCTATGTCCTGCATAGTATTCCATGATCTGCCTGATCTTGTTTTCAAACTCCTTCGGCAAATACCCCTTGACCACACGAAGGGGCCGGTAGGTCCGCTCCTTTGAGATGGATACCTGGCCGGAATCCTGGCCCCCTGTTTCGCCCATCCTCAGGGCGCTGGCACCGGCCTCCTTTCCGGCGACCAGGCCCCCGCACATGGCCGTGGACAGCATTCCCGAAAATGGAAGGCCGAAGAGTCCTTTTATGTTGACGGATTCCATGTTCATATCCACGTGCAGGTTCCCCCCGCCCGAGAACTCCCCTGTCTCCACCTCTAAAAGCTCCTTCTTGAGATCCACACCCTTCTGTTCAAGCCAGTCCTTGAAGGTCGGCTTGTCCACGGGAAGGAGATTCCTGATAAGATGGTCCAGATCCTTTCCAGGGATATGCCTGCAATCGATAAAGAGGGGTCCCCGCCCTTCATTGACTTCCTGGAATTCGGCCCAGATGAGCGCGCCCCTCGGGGCCCTGTCCCCCAAGGGATGGTATTTGGTCATAAAGCCTTCACCCTTGGCGTTCAGATAGCGAGCGCCCATACCGGAAAATGCGTTGACTCCCGGAGTCCCAAAACCCTTGGGCAGTGTGGTTAAAACGCACATCTCGAGGTTTTTTATCTTGGCACCGATTTCATAGGGCAGGACAACCTGGCTGCCGGTGTTCCATGGATACTGCCATGTGTTGTAGGGCAGATTGGTGCTGTTTGTAAACCATCTCGACTGGTGCGCCCCCATGGCAAGAACAACGGCTTTCGCCCGAAAAATCAGGAAATCTCCGGTCCTTCTGTTGAAACCCAGGGCCCCAGTTACCCTTCCTTTATCCAAAAGGAGTCTTGTTATGACGACCTGTTCCTGTTTCTCGGCCCCGGATTCGAGAACCTTTTTTGACAGAATCTTCTTCAGGTCCACGCCGTTTTTCATCATCAGGAACCATTCGGGCTGGCCTAACCCGGCACTGCGATAGTAGGAACCATCGGGTTTCCTGTAAAAATGGACACCCCATTCCTCCATACGCTCGATCATCCCGGCAACCTCTTTTGTGAAGGATTTTTCCACCAGGCCGGAAGAAACCCCCCATCCCGGGCTGCTATAATAACGGGTCGCGCTTTCATCCGAGTCCCATTCCGGCCCCGTATTGAGCTGGGCTCCGAAGTGATCCTGACCCGCGCCCGTACAGCCGCAACTGATAAGAGAACCCTTGTCGACGATGATCACCCCCGCTCCCTGCTCCCTTGCTCCAATGGCCGCCAGGCAGCCTGCTGCTCCTGCACCAAGGATCAGGACCTCCGTCTCGAAATGAATCTCCTTGTGATCTGTGTCCGCCATTTATTATCTTTCTTATCCTTTCCCGGAAGCCATCTTTTCGAGAATCATCTTCTCTAACGAGACCCTGTCGACCTTTTGGCCCTCTACGAGCTGGGGGAGTTCATCCATGACCTCAAGCCTTTCCGGGAGTTTATGAACGGCGAGGCCTTTCTCCTTCAGGAATGAAATGATTTCATCAAATCCAGGCTTCGTATTCTCCCGGGTGGTGATGCATGCGCATGCCCGCTCTCCCATGACCGGATCGGGAATCCTGATTACAACGGCCTGCAATATCTTCGGATGGGACAGAAGATAATCTTCGATCTCTTTGGGATAGATATTCTGACCACCCCGGATGATGATCTCCTTTTTCCTTCCCGTCAGGATGAGATATCCTTCTTCGTCTAATTTGGCAAGATCACCGGTTCGATACCATCCCCCCATTCCAAATTCACCCCAGGCCTTGAGGGTGGCTTCAGGGTCCTTGTAATAGCCCGGCGAAGTGGCCGCTCCCCTCACATGCAGATGGCCCACCTCGCCCCTCTGCACCCTGTTCCCATTATCATCGGTAATCTTTATCTCGTTCCCGGGAAAGGGCCGGCCCAGGGTCCCGAGACGTTTTTCCCGGGGATCATCCACGGCGGATTGGCCGAAACTGTAAGTTTCCTGGGAACCCCCTGCAATAATGACCCTGCATTGTAACCGATCCTCCGTCTCCCGGGCAAGGCCGGCGTCAAATGAGGCGGCCCCGGTCCTTATTACTCGCAGGGAACGAAGATCATACGCGCTCATATCGGTCTCTTTTAATATCCGGATAATCTGGGTGGGAATGGCCGCGAGATAGGTGATTTTTTCACTCTCAATAAGGCGGAGGACTCCCTCCGGCGAAAACCGATCCAGGGTGCAGACCCCGGCCCCCACCTGGAAAGCCGCCCACCAGTTTTGAAGCCCCGGTCCCCCGGATATGGGTGCGATATTTCCCACAACATCCTTTTGGGTCAGTTTCGCCCTCTGAACGATACCCCTCCCGCCTGCCATGGAGGAGGCACCCATATTCTCGATGCATTTGGGCATACCGGTCGTCCCGCTCGACAGCACGACCATGGAGACTTCAAAGGGACCATAACCGCGATCTTTCAGTATTTCGAAGGATTCTCTCTCTTCCATGGGGGTTTCAATCAGACCTTTGAAAGAGGGGACTTCCACGGGGACCTTATCCCCGAAGATCATAAGATGTTCCAACCGTGGCAGTTCCGGAGCCATCTCCCGGATAATTCCGTAATAATTCGTATTCCGGTACTCGAGGGGCGTCATTACAGCGACCGCGTCCAAGGTCTTCAGGACGTGCTTCATCTCATTACGGCGAAATGTCATGGGAGGAAAACAGCAGAGTATCCCCGCCTTATGGCATGCCAGGAGCAGGATAAGGGACGCCTTTGGTCTCGGTATCTGGGCCACAAGGGCCTGATCCCGCTGGATTCCCATTTTTAATAACCCAATGGCTACGCGATTGGTCAGGTGATCCAGTTCGGACCAGGTGAGACGGCCCTCACCGTCTGCCAGGGCCAATTCATCCGGATAGAGCCGTGCGTTTTCCGTGAGCATATCCGGGACACTCCTGTCATCCCAGTACCCCTGATCCATGTAGTACCTGATCATTTCCCTGTCTATCCTGGTCGGTCTTGCCATCTGTCCATTTCCCTTGGATGAACTCTATACTATAAATTCAAGTTATATGGAACCCTCTGATAACCATTTAACAACAGGTTGGCCGTCTCTGTGAAATGGGATCTGCCCTTTATATTGGAAAAATGCAAGCAGGAAAAGTCCAAGGGAAAGAAGGTGAATTCACCGAGTAAAAAATCCACGTCCAAAGAGACTGTGTCACAATTCGAAAAGAACGTCATTCCGGACGAGCGGTGCGCAGCATAGCGAGATCCGGA
>CAYTUL010000277.1:0-6012 GCA_964441135.1 uncultured Desulfobacteraceae bacterium
GAATATACCATAACACAGCATCCGGTTTTCAGGTTCTAAAAACCACTGCCAAAGCTGTTGGAACATCAAACACTCCCTTGGATGACACCCTCAGGCACTTTACAGATCACCCGATCCGACATTATCCGACGTAATCGGCAAGTTTCTAAGTGAATTAAGCTCTTTTTCCTGTTCCTTTGAGGCGTACTTGATATCTTTTATCTGCCTCTTTAACCGGAACCTCTCTACAATTCCGTACAGGCCCGTGATTAACACTCCGAAGAGAAAGGCTATGGTAACCACATAGTATAGGGATATCTCATTGGACCTGTAATGGATTGTAAAGAAATCTATCTTAAACAAGATCTTCGTGGAGAAGGCCTCGTGATTCTCCACAACGAGTATCACGACAATTAACATGATGATGATTGCGAGAATAAATTTTAAATGCCGCATTCGTTACCTCCGGTCCTGTAGTTTTCCCATTGAACAAAAAATAAATGGGACAGCCTAAAGCTTTTTAAAAGAAAGCCTTAATTTTCTGTAAGTCTCCTTGATATGTTCCGGAATAACACGAACTTCTCCAAAGACGGTCATATAATTGGTATCACCGAACCATCTGGGTACGATATGGAAATGCAGGTGTTCCTCAATCCCGGCACCGGCTACCTTTCCTATGTTCAATCCGACATTGAAACCCTCGGGATGAAGGACCTTTTTCAGGATATCCATGGATTTTCTTACCGTAAGCAGGAGATCCAGGCTTTCTTCGTCGGAAAGTTTCTCAAGGCCCGGCACATGCCTGTTGGGCATCACGAGCAGGTGCCCGTTAATGTAAGGAAACTTGTTCATCATGATCATTGTTTTTGATCCAACGTTCAGAATAAAACGTTCTTCATCATGGCTTCTATCATCGCCGGGACAAAATGTGCAGCCCCCTTCCTTTTCGCCGGACAGGATGTATTCCATTCTCCATGGTGCCCAAAGTACCTTCATATGCGGCCTCTTTTTTCTCTTTCTGATTGTTTAGGGTAAATCCATTTTTAACCTTGAACCTGGAACCGTGAGCCGTCTAACCCGGGTTCATATACCTATTATTTTGCCCTCAATGGTGTCCCCGATCTCTAACATCCCTATGCTGTTCCCGGCGGAAGGGCGGTAGCCGAAGGTAGGGCCCGGGTTAAAGAGAAGAACCCCTTCTCTCATATGGTTGGCTGGATGATGGGAATGCCCGTATACTATAACATCCACATCCTGGAATTCAGACCATATCCTGTCTTCAAGCCCCATCGGCGGGCCCCACCCGTGGATAAGAGCGATCCTTTTTGAACCGCATTCTATCACCTTTTTATTGGGAAGCATGTCTCTCACTTCCCCCGGGTCCATGTTTCCATACACTCCGTGAAAATGATCGCTGTTCAGAAAATAGACAATCTCAGGGGATACGAAGTCCCCGGCATGAAAAATGATATCCGCATCCGCTAAAAACCGCCGGAGGATCTCCTCGAATTCCCTTGTTACCCTATTGAGGTGCGTGTCCGATAGGACAGCTATCTTTGTCTTCATTTCAGGACCCATGCTCGACGTTTATGACCTATTAGGAACATGAGATTATAGTAATCCGGGCAAAAAGACAAGCCGTATTCGACTATCATTACAAAAGGTTTGACTGAGAATGGAATTTTTTGTATTTCATTATCGTAAATTTCCTTCTATTTTCAGGAACGATAAATCAGCACTTCCAGTAGAACTGGTGGATTAATAACGATTGAGTCTTATGCCCTGCGCCTTGAGCCTCTTTTTTATCGGCTTTCGCACCGGAAAAGAGACTGCTGAGCCCCCAGGCAACTGGACAGGGTTTAATTGTTACCTTTTTACGAATTTAAGGGGTTATCATGCCGATTTATGAATTTTATTGTAAAAATTGCCATATGATATTCAACTTTTTTTCCGGAACCGTGAATATTGAAAAACATCCTGATTGTCCCAAATGTAAAAAGAAAAAACTCCTGAGACAAATGTCCACCTTTTCCACCATCAAAAACCGGGGTGAAGGGGAGGATACGCCCATGCCTGATATGGATGAGTCCAAGATGGAACAGGCGATGAGCGTCCTCGCAAAGGAAGCGGAACACATGGACGAGGATGATCCGAGGCAGGCCGCCAACTTGATGCGCAGGCTGTCCGACATGACCGGTCTCAACCTCGGCCCGGGAATGGAAGAGGCTCTGGCCCGGATGGAGGCCGGTGAAGATCCTGAACAGATAGAGGCCGAGATGGGTGACCTCCTGGAGCAGGAAGATCCCTTCAGTTTCAAAGAAAAGACCAATAAGCTTCTAAGGCAACGGCCTCCAAGGGTGGATGAAAAGCTGTACTACCTGTAATCCTTTTGCATCTCCATTACCATCCAGCATAATACATAAAGGGGGACAATCCTGTATTGACCCTGTCAAGAAGAAAAATGAATGGACTATTTTGACATGATATTAATAGGTTATAGGAAGGCCAGAATTCAGAGCATAGCTATAGTGCAAGCTATTAGCAGTATAAATAGCCTTTTTATATGGCGAGTCTCTTATTTTAGGCGAACTTTGTAACTAATCGTCCCCTTTTATAGATTAAGATAAGACTAAATCCAAAGCTTGTAGGAGAATTGAAAATGAAAATTTTAAGAACGCCAGATGATTCGTTCAAAAATCTTTCTGAATATCCATTTAAACCAAACTATATGGAAATTCCGGACAGTGAAGGTCAAGAGCTAAAGATTCATTATATTGACGAAGGCCCGGGAGATGCGGAACCTGTTCTACTCATGCACGGAGAGCCTAGCTGGTCTTATCTATATAGGAAAATGATTCCTATCATTATTGATGCCGGGTATCGAGCCATTGCACCGGATCTAGTAGGATTTGGCCGCTCGGACAAACCAGCGGATCAGAAGAATTACACATATCAGCGTCATGTTGATTGGATGCAGGCCTGGTTAAACAAAATCCATTTACATCAAGTCAATCTTGTATGTCAGGATTGGGGAGGTTTAATCGGATTGCGTTTGGTGGCCAAAGATCCGGATCGATTTTCAAGGGTAGTGGTGGCCAACACGGGGCTACCTACTGGAGATGCACCGATGTCTGATGCGTTCCTGAGCTGGCGCAAATATTCAATAGAAGTGCCTGATTTCGACGTCGGGGCCATTATCACTATGGGATGCCAGACGGCTCTGGCAGCGAACGTGATTGCTGCGTATAATGCTCCTTTTCCAGACGACACGTATAAAGAAGGCGCACGCATATTCCCTTCGCTTGTCCCCATCACTCCGGATGACCCCGCAGCACAAGCAAACCGTGAGGCCTGGAAGGTACTCTCCAAATTTGAAAAACCGTTTATAACCATGTTCAGTGACAGTGATCCTATCACTCGCGGTGGTGAACGTATATTCCAGAGCCGGATTCCAGGGGCAAAAGATCAACCCCATATTGCCATTAAGGGTGCCGGGCACTTTCTTCAAGAAGATCGTGGGGAAGAATTCTCAAAAATGATCGTTAATTTCATTTCCCGGACTTAATAGTATGGTTATTTTGGCTTGGCATTGAGTCGGACCACGTCAACTGATTTAAATAATTCGATAAAAATAGCCTCTGATATGGGCGTAAACAGTCATTTTTGATAGCAAAATGGACTTTTTGGGATTCAATAGCGGGAACCTAAACCCAGAGATTGGAGGTCAGTCATCAGATTTCAGAATTAGAACATATCAAATAGCTGCAAAAAATCCCCTCTGAATCAAGGTGAAAGGCCGGAAGAGAATTGGAGGAGAAAAGAGCCTTGCATATGCCTTCGGCACCGAAAGATCGTGCCACGGGTCAACGCCACATTAAGTGCCACCATCAATTAAGGAATCTACATGGATAAAAAAGCTAAGATAAGAGAATATAAAGATACTCCTCGTACTATGGGAGTCTTTCAGATAATAAACAAGACAAATGGCAAGATTCTCATTGGGTCAAGCAATAATTTACCAGCAATACTCAATCGCTTTAGAGCTGAGTTGAAGATGGGTAACTGCCGCAATATTGTATTACAGGAAGAATGGAAAAAATACGGTCCAAAAGTGTTTGAGTTTAAAGAACTCGAGGTTCTAAAACCATTAGATGATCCGGGTTATAATCCTGCTGAGGACCTCCATATTCTTGAAGAGCTCAACGCTTTCTTTCTCCTCTCCTACCCACTTTTCAAGAAGAAAAACGTATACTATTTGATTCCAAGATGGGCTGAAAGGAAATTGAAAATCAAAGGTTCCGAAAAACACTAAATCAGTTATTGAGGCTTGAATGCTGGTTTCTTCTTCTAATTCTCTGATAGCTGCTATTTCAGGAGTCTCTCCCTCTTCAATAGCGCCTCCGATTCCTAAATATTTTCCCTTCCCAGATCCAGTTTTTTACCCAAGCAATACTTCATTTACTGGTTTTCTTTTTATTAAAAACACAATGTTCTATTTGTCATATAATATTCCTGGAAATAACGGTGCTTTTCAGAGGGCGCGGTTTTTTGCCGTCGCAATGAAAGCAATGGCTATGTAGTAGTTCCCTTTCTTTTTAAAGGCCATTTTACGAAAAAAGCTGCCCAATTGACAAAAACACAAAATACCGGAACTACGGCAATAATAAAAAGATCAATTGAATGATAATTGTTCCCCTGATGTCCTATAATTAATTTGTTCTGAAATTTAAGAATATCAATAATCCCTGATGAGCATCCTACTATAGTTGCTAAAGCTGACATTGAATTAACTGCCGTCGGAAATAGGAATAATTTTCTGTTACCAAGAAACAATAACCATAAGGAAATGCACGAGGAAATAATTACTAATGGGAACCCAAATAATCCAATAGTCAGAACATCATCTAACTCACTTATAGTCGCCGATGATGGACCAAGCCATGCTAAAGCAAGGAGGCTAAATAAAAGAGAAATTGAAAATAAAATTATCTTTATAATCTGCATAAATTATTACCACATAACGGGGCGCGGATTATGAACTTTTCTCAATTGGGTGCCGCAATATCGTTCTCAGTCTCTCCGGCTTGGCTCGTCGTGGATCACCCAAATATATCTCGTGGTGTTTCCCTCGAAGTACGTATCCGGTCTCTTGAGCAAAAAACTTCATTCTCTCTATGGTCGCAGGCTCTTCCGAATACGGACCTATGTGCATTATCTGCATCGAAAGTCCCTCTCTGAAGCTCTCAAAACCAATCTTCGAGAAGGCTGCCGAGGGCTTCTTCTCTCTTGCCTGTTGCACGGCTTTTTGGTACATCTCCTCGGTGATGTGATCAGGCTGCATCATCATCACTGTCCATCTCCAGTCTTCCTTCTTATCGAAGTCAAACTCGCCTTTTTCTGTCCACCACAACCCCTCTAACGCCATCACCGTGTAGTCAATTGGGTTCTCTTCTCGAAGCTTCGATATGAACTTTAGCCCGTATGATACTCCATACAACGCCTGCATTGCCTCTTGAAATTCTTGCGATGTCGCAGGTTCATCTCCAGCCTCAATCCTGCCATCAATCATGATGAATTTAAACCGGGGTACATCCACCACCTCCACTTTCTTTGCAGAGGGTGCATAGAGATACTTCAATTCCTTTTTCAGATCGATTTTCTTCATTATCCAAATCCTCCAAGAAAAATTTCTCACATCATAACGAACAGCGAGAGCGATTGGGTTCGGGGCTAATCAGCCGCACGGCTTTTTGCGTCGGCTGAATAAGCGAGGTTGGATTTTTTAAGTTGACAATCATTACGTTACGTATTAGTATTACCGTATTACATTATTCTATAATAGAAACATATTATGCAAACAGCTATAAGCAAACTTACAAAAAAGTATCAAGCGACTGTTCCTAAAGCCGTGAGAAAAAAACTGAATCTCAATGCTGGTGACATCATCGCTTTTGAAATCGATAGCGACATTATAAAACTCAGAAAAGCAACTCCAATAGATGTTGAGTTTTTCAGTGCGCTTGTTCCGACTCT
>CAYTUL010000278.1:0-6008 GCA_964441135.1 uncultured Desulfobacteraceae bacterium
ACGCTTATGGGCCCATGCTCTTTCCGTAAAAACCTGGATCCCCTGTTAAAGGACGGTATTTTTGAAGACCCAAGGAAAGGAATGAAACATTTTGGCGGTCCCTTTACAAAATGGGTAAGGGGCCTCTGTGAACAAAAGATTGACGCCCTTTTTTTCAGAGAAGATTTATTAGCCGAAGGATTCATGGATGAATTCCTGGATAACAAAGAGGCATACAGATCCTTGTATGGGACCCTGTTCAATATCGTGAGGGCATTCAATGCCATACCCCTTGTGGTAACGAAGAACCTTTCCCTGGAAGCGGTTCATGAGGTGTACTCCCTGCTGAAACCGGGTGGCATCGTGCTTTTAGGCAGCGCAGTCGATGACAGGGAGTTGCTTGCCATAAATGATCTGTCTAAGAGTCTGAAAATATCCTTCGGTGTGCCCCTTCCCGTCGGAACAGGCAGTCCGGAAGAACTGTGGCGCCGTCTCACGATACTTGAGTCTTTTGTATCCGAGTACAAACCGAAAAGCATTTTTTACAGTAGTGATGGAGAAATACCTTACGACATGGAAATGGAAGTTCTCCATACCCTTATGGCCAGGGTCAATGAAAACGCTTAGGGAAAGCAGCATCTTACGGGATAGGAATCCTTGAATCCTTTTTTACACAACACTGGGGAGGCAGAAATTTGATAATCTATCAGTCACATCAGGAGAGAAAGGATGGGTTACGCCATTAATGTTGATGTCGGGGGAACCTTCATGGATTTCTTCGTGAGCAGGGAAAATGAGTATATCGTCGCGAAGACCCCGACCACGCACTATGAGATCAAAGTCGGGTTCATGAACGGGTTGGAGGAATGTGCCGACAGGTTCGGCCTCAGCACCCGGGATTTTTTGCAGGAGACCGATGTGATCAAATACAGCACCACGATCGGTACGAACGCCCTTATCGAACGGAATGGTCCCAAGTTAGGGCTCATCACCACCCGTGGATTTGAGGACACCATTTTTATAGGCCGCGGCCGTCAGTGGGCGGACGGACTGCCACCATCGGATGTTCAGAATGTGGGACGCGTGGACAAACCCATTCCCCTTATCCCCAGAAGGCTTGTGGTGGGCGTAAGTGAAAGGGTCGACTACAAGGGCAGAGAGCTGATGCCCCTTTCCAGGGACGATGTTCTTGATAAGGTCAGGTACCTGGTGGACAACGGTGTGCGCGGATTCGTGGTAAGCCTCTTATGGTCCTTTATGAATCCTTCCCACGAACAGCAAATAAAGGAGATCATAGAGGAGGAATACCCGGAAATCTATCTGGGTAACATGCCGGTGATCCTGTCCTCGGAAATTTCACCCAAGGAGGGGGAGTATGTGAGAACCATGTCCGCCGTGGTAAACGCCTACATGCACGTGCAATTCGTCGAGCAAATTTCCATTTTGACCAGCAGCTTAATAGAGGAAGGGTATAAGAGGCCCTTACTATTGGTCGACAATTTAGGGGGGTGCGGGAAGGCAGCCAGGACCATCGCGGTGAGCACCCATAATTCAAGCCCGGTCTCGGGTTTGTGCGGCGCCGCAAAGGTCGGAGGCAATTTCGGCCTGCCCAATATCGTGTATACGGATGTGGGGGGGACGAGTTTTGATATCGGTGTGATCGCCGAAGGGACGATCAAGTACTATGACATGTATCCGAGTGTGGACAGATGGCGAACCCAGGTTACCACCATCAGAACCAGTTCCATAGGGGCCGGCGGGGGCTCCATCGCGTGGCTTAACCCACTCTTAGGAAACCGCCTGGAAGTGGGGCCGAAAAGCGCCGGATCCATTCCCGGTCCCGCCTGCTATGATCTGGGCGGAGAGGACCCCACCGTGACCGATGCGGACGTTGTGTTAGGCTATGTAAGCCCGGATTATTACCTTGGCGGTAAAATGATGCTAAACAAGGAAAAGGCCATGGAGGCCATGAGAAGAATCGGCGGCCAGGCGGGTTGGGACGAGGTGACAACGGCCCTGATGATCAAAAAGGTGGTGGACGCGAGAATGGGTCAGGAGGTGTTCAAGGAGGTGGCTCTCAAGGGGTATGAGCCTTCGGAATTTGCCATCTTTGCCTGCGGCGGCGCCGGACCGACCCACTGTTGCGGTGTAGCCGCCGCCTCCGATATAAAGACCTGTTACGTACCGCCCGCTGCTCCGGTATTCGGTGCCTTCGGCGCGTCGACCCTGGATATTGTCCATAAATACGAGAAGTCCAACCATCTCAGGCTTTTTGATTACGCTACGGCCACATACAGCACCGAATACGAAGCCTTTAACTCGACGGTATCGGAGTTAAGGGAGCAGGCCGTGAAAGACATCATTCTGGAAGGATTTACAGAGGAACAGGCAAGCTTCAAGCTGGAAATAGAGATGCGCTATGGTGCCCAGTGGCGTTATACCCATATTGAATCTCCTGTTTTAACGGTCCATTCAGAATCTGATGTAAAAAATATATGCGATTTTTTTACCGAAGAGTTCAAGCAGCTCTATGGCGCTGAGGCGGCTTTTCCGGAAGCAGGGATCGAGATCGAAACCTTCCGGTTGTTTGTTACCTGCGAGCTCCCTCACTTTTTTGTAGCTGAAACAGAGACAGGTGATGAAGCCCCGGCTCCTGCGGCTTTCAAAAAAGAGAGGAATTGCTACTGGCAGGGCAGGAGTACATTTGATAAAACGCCTGTTTATAACTGGGACCTGTTGCGACCCGGCAACCATATAAAAGGTCCCGCTATCATCGAAGCAAAGACAACCACGGTTGTCGTTGAACCGACCTGGTTTTTTCATATGGATTCCTATGGAAACGGGTTGTTGATCCATCAGAACACGCCCCCCAGTAAAGGAGAATAAGATGGCTGGAGGAGTTGATTACGATGTAAGATCGAGGTTTCATCCGGAACCCTTAACGGCTGAAGAACAGAAAGGCATGAAGGATATCGATCCTACCGTGGCCGGTATATTCGGACACAAGCTGTTAACCATCGCCCTCGAGGGCAATGAGATGATCATGAAACTCGGGGCCTCGACCGGCAGCCGCTGGGGGGATACGGCACTGGCCATCTATACGGCTTCGGGCGACAATGCCACCTGTGCCACGGGATTGTACTTCCATGCCGTCTTAGGCACCCTCCCCGTGAAGTACATTGTAAAACACTGGCTGAATAACCCTTCCGTGGGTGTAAAGCCAGGGGACGCGTTTTACTGCAATGATCCCTTTTACGCCGGTGTTCACGCGGCGGATATGGGTATTTTTTCCCCGATATTCCATGGGGATAAGCTGGTATGCTTTGTGGGCTCCATCGTCCACAGCGGTGAGTGCGGCGCCTGTGAACCCGGCGGCATGCCCACGACATCTAAGAGTATCTATGACGAAGGGATTCAGTTTCCGCCCACGAAAATCGCGGAAAACTATACCCTGCGGGAGGATTTGCTCAATGCCATGAACCATATGGTGCGGGATCCACGTGTCTTTACCCTTGACGTGAAGGCACGTATGGCAGCACTAAGGGTGGTCGAAAAGAGGCTTCATGCAGCCATTGAAAAGGTCGGCACCCAGAAGTTTATTTCCATGCTGCGGTACATGATTGACATTGCAGCCGAGGGCGCAAAAAAGAAGATAAGCCAATGGAACGACGGCACCTTCAGGCACACGGAGATTTTGGACGCGGTAGGTCCCATTTCCCGGGCCATGAAGATCTCCCTCACCCTCGAAAAGAAAGGGGACACCCTCTATTTCGACTATGACGGGACTTCACCGCAGGTCATGGACCTGGCCTGTAATGCCATTCCCATCGGGATCATGGCCATCCAGATGACCTACTGGATGGCCCATCTGTTCAGCGATCTGCCCCACAATACGGGATTGTTGATTCCCCTTCGCTACAGGATTCCCCAAGGCTCCATGATTAACGCCCATCGCGAGTCGCCGAAGGCCGGCTCGCCCTTTACGATGAATCTCAACCGGCAGATTCTATGGCAGACGATTCAAAAGGTGATCTATTCCTCCATGAAAGAAATGGTCCTGGCCCAGCCTGCCCACTCCTTTAATACCATAGTCTATGGCGGCATAAATCAATACGGCGCTCCCTTTGCCGACGCCGGTGCCGAGATGAATGCCGATGGGTTCGGCGCAAGGTTTGATAAAGACGGGGTCAACGCGGCGGGCGCGTCCTTCGCACCCATGAGTTCGGAGCCCGGTGAGGTGGAGAGTCTTGAGGCCTCTCTGCCTTTTCTCTATATCTTCAGGGGTCTCCACAGGGATAGCTGCGGACAGGGAAAGTACCGGGGCGGTGTGGGTATGGATTATGCCATAGCAGTGTATGATGTCCCCGGTATATTCTTGGGCTCCTGGGGGTTTAATTCCAAGGCGACGATCAATCAGGGACTATTCGGGGGATACGGTTCCCCCGTAATGCCTTTCGTAAGAATCACGAATACCAACCTGAAAAAATTGTTGCAATCTCCGGAGTCGAAACTGCCGTCTACCAGTTGGATGGTCTATAAGGAAAAGGGTATCCAAGGGGATTACGAAGCGGATAAATACCCTTCACCACCACGACCCGTGAAGGAGTTCGATATCGTTGCAGGCGGCTCGGCCGGGGGCGGAGGTTACGGTGACCCGCTTGAACGGGATCCTCTGCTGGTAATGAAAGATCTGGAGGACGGGGTTATTTCCCACCGGGTAGCTGAAGACATATACAGGGTTTCCTATAACCGGGAGACCCTTATGGTTGATCAGGATAAGACCACGGCCCTGAGACAGATGGAAAGGGAAGAGAGAAAGAAACGGGGCGTACCCTTTGAGGATTTCGAAAGGAAGTGGCGCGAGTTGAAACCACCCAAAGAAATCATGGAATTTTATGGTGACTGGCCTGAAACCAAGTATGAATCCTTTTCCTATTTTGGCGAATGGCCCGGAGTGGAGAAAAAAGGCAGCTAACCACGAGGGCAAGGAGAACCGGAATGGCAATAGATAAAGTAATGGGGAGCAGCGAGGAGGCCGTGGCGGATGTCTTCGACGGGGCCGTCATCCTCTGCGGCGGCTTTGGTTGCGTAGGAGTCATGCCTTCCACCCTGTTCAGGGCCTTGGCCCAAAAACCGGTGAAAGACCTTACCCTCGTCGGGAACGCCCCCGTGCTCGGATTGGAAGCACAGAAGACGGCGGCACGGAGCATGCAGGTGCCGGAGACCTTTGAGGACGGGTCTTCCCTCTTGAGGAACGGCCGGGTACGCAAACTGATTGTTTCCGTTCCGGCCATGGCCATATATCGACTAAAGGAGCCTTTTCCCATCGTAAAGGCCCTACAGGAGGGACAGGATATCCAGATCGAACTGGTGCCCCAGGGAACCCTTGCCGAAAGGATACGATGTGCAAAGGCGGGTATTCCCGCCTTTTATACCCGGACGGGTGCGGGGACATTCCTCGCAAAGGGAAAAGAGATCAGGCGGTTCAATGGGCGGGAATACCTGTTAGAACATGCCATAAAGGCCGATTTCGCGTTTATCTGGGCCTACAAGGCGGACCGGTACGGGAACCTGATCTACAGGGGCACATCCCGCACCTTTAACGCGACCATGGCCGGTGCCGCGGATAGGACCATCGCGGAGGTGGCGGAGGTGGTGGAGCTCGGTGCACTGGACCCGGAGATCATCGTCACGCCCGGGATATATGTGGATCGCTTAGTCACAAGAGAAGGGGGAATCAATATTCTAACGGGACAAGTCTGAGGGGGAGTCGGAATGAATGGACAGAAGGAGAGACTGGATGAACAGATCGTAGCCATGCGTGTGGCCAAGGAATTCAGGGACGGCATGGTGGTCAATTTGGGGGGCGGGATACCCAGTCTGGCATGCAACTTTGTGGCTGAGGGGAGAGAAGTCCTGTTTCACACGGAGAACGGGGCCCTGGGTTATGGGGGCACGGCCTCCCTGGAGGAGGCGGATTGGGATCTGTTTAACGCCAGCTTTCAGCCGATCACGCCCCTGCCGGGGAT
>CAYTUL010000279.1:0-5973 GCA_964441135.1 uncultured Desulfobacteraceae bacterium
GGTTTTCCATCATTCTTATTTTCCTTGGAATTATCCTGTTGTCTCCTGTTTTTGCTATCTTTAAAATGTTCTTTGCAAGCTGCGTTATCCATCCATGCCTTCTCATTGTCAGGGGAGCCCGGCGTGGTTTTTCAGGCACATTTCGGGTTGTCGCCTATTCCCAGGCAACCGGGATACTGAGTTTTATCCCTTTTATAGGCGGTTTGATCGGCTCCATATGGTATCCCTTTGTACTCATGATCGGCCTGGTGGGAATACACGGTACTTCCTATACGAGGGTATTCATCGCCTTTCTTTTGCCGCTGGGACTGATTATCCTCGTTATTGTCGCAGTGGTTTTCCTGTTCTCCCTCTTATTTTAGGACGATATTGTCCAAAAACGATTTCATCCCAGAGTCGAAGAGGACACGAAGAAAGATATTTTTTAGAGGTTTAATGGTACCAAATTCTTGAAAGGATACCCGAATCTTGCCGGACAGGATCAACTATAAAAAAGTGCTCAACCCGTCGCAACTGGAAGCGGTTATGACATTAGACGGTCCCGTTCTCGTGATCGCCGGGGCGGGCAGCGGAAAGACGCGGACACTCATATACAGGGTAGCCCGCCTGGTTGAAACGGGAGTCCCCCCGGAAAATATACTCCTTCTAACCTTCACGAGAAAGGCGGCCGGGGTGATGCTCGAAAGGGCCGCCAGCCTTGCCGACGAGAGATGCAGGCATGTTTCCGGAGGCACTTTTCACTCCCTTGCCCACCGGGTGCTGAGGAACAACGCGGACCTTGTGGGATTTGACCGCTCCTTTACCATATTGGACAGGCAGGATATGGAAGAGGTCTTACAGGCCCTGGTCAGGGAGAATCAGGTGGAAAAAGGTACGATAAGATTTCCCAAAAAGTCTACCCTCGCCTCCATCATAAGCAAGGCCGTCAACTTAGGGCAATCTATCGAGTTTCTCATGATGGAGGAATACGCGCAATTCCTAGAACATATACCCCATGTCCGCAGAATCGAACAGCTATACGGGGAATATAAAAAATTAAATCAGCTCATGGATTATGATGACCTTCTGATTTTCTTCAGAAAACTTCTATCGTCTAACGAAGGTATCCGCAAGGATCTGAGTCGACGGTATCAGTATATCATGGTTGATGAATATCAGGACACGAACGGGATTCAGGCCGACATCGTAAAGGAACTATCCTGTGATCATCGGAATATCATGGTGGTTGGAGATGACTCTCAATCCATCTATTCTTTCAGGGGCGCTAATTATAAAAACATGTTCGATTTCCCTACTCTTTTCCCCGAGGTAAAGATCATTAAACTCGAGCAGAATTACCGTTCAACCCAACCCATCCTCACGCTGACCAACGCCATTATGGATCAGGCTGCTGAAAAGTATACCAAATGCCTGTTCACCAGACGGAAAGGAGGCCAAAAGCCGAGGGTAGTCGATGTGGGGACCGATCCGGAGCAGGCCCTGTTCATCTCACGTTCCGTGAAAGAGCATTTAAACCGGGGATTTTCCCTGAAGGATATGGCGGTCCTGTTTCGCGCGGGCCACCACTCCTTTGAACTGGAACTGGAGCTCGCACGTCAGGAGATCCCTTTCGTAAAATACGGCGGTTTTAAATTTATGGAATCGGCCCACATCAAGGATCTCCTTGCCCATCTCAGGGTTATCGTAAACAAAAACGACACCATCAGTTGGGGCCGTATTCTCAGGCTGATAAAAAACATCGGCCAGAGCAAGAGCCAGTCCATCATCAATTGGCTGAGAAAGGAAGGGCCGCTAACCTGGCAGATCAGTGATTGGCCGGGGGCGGGAAAAAACGATGCAGGGCTGAAATCTCTTGCCGGGCTGTTGAAAAAAATCTCAGCCAGGGATATAAGGCCTGAAAAGGCCCTAGAGCTGGTCAATGCCTATTACGACCCCATTCTGAAAGAGCGTTTTGACAATTTTCCCAAACGGCAGAAGGACCTTGAGCAAATGGTCCTGATGGCCGGTCGCTATAAAAAGCTGCGAGCCTTTCTGGATGATCTGGTCCTTGAACCTCCGACCAGTGTCACCGATGTCGGCTCCGGTCCTGGGAAGGACTTCCTCACGCTTTCCACCGTACATTCCGCGAAAGGCCTTGAATGGTCGCTGGTTTACATTATCTGGGCCATGGAAGGATATTTCCCTTCCTCCAGGTCACTTTCCAAATTGGACGCCCTTGAAGAGGAACGGCGTCTGATGTATGTGGCCGCTACAAGGGCCAAGGACAGCCTGATCATATGCTATCCCGGTCAGGAGGAACTTCCCCTCTGGCAATTAGCCGGTACGGGATACAGGAACGGACTCTCTTCATTTATTCAGGCCCTTTCCGAAGAGGTTATGGAACATACCTCCCCGAGGTCCGGCATTCCCCCTATTTATCCGGAAATGAGGAGCCGCCCGGCGGAAAGGAGTATGGGATTTCCACGAGGGGAGTTCGAACTACGGCCGGGAGACAGGGTAAGGCATCCCGCCTTCGGACGCGGGGTCATATCCAAGTTTCTTGACAGCACAAAGGTCGAGGTCCTTTTCAGGGATGCAGGGCGAAAATTGCTTCACCTCGATCATACTACACTGGAGAAGGTATGAACAGAGGCGGGATAAAACAAATTAGTCCATACGTTGCGGGGAACACAAGGATCTACAAGCCAGGAGAGGCTATGTCTGTCTCTTTAAGATTCTATCTTTTAGAGAATTCCAACGCACATTGCTATGATCAAATATTTGGGGTTTATGCGATAAACGAGTTATAATAAGCAACTTACTTTGTAAACCCCAAATATTTGATCATTAGCTGCCAAGCAGGTAGATAGGATCTTAAAGAGATAGATATAGCCGGATAGGAACCGTGTACGTCCCTTATCTCTAAATACCGATACGCGATATCTTCGGTCCGGTCAGTCTATGATTCCGCCATACAAGACGGGCTCAGTTTTAAAATTTTTGTAACTATTTAGTCCTTTTCAAAAGCTTGGGTGCTCAGCAATCTCTTTCCCGGGGCGAAAGCCATAAAAGAGGCTCAAGGCCCAAGGCGTAAGGCTCAAGGCAAATCTTTAAGAAGAACTAAATTGTATTTTTTTCCATGCGCCCTGCCCCTCGTGCCCTACGCCTGCCTTTACTATCCCCGAGCACCCTTCTTTATTAACCATCTTTCAAAAGGCTAAAGTGTTTCAAATGTTTAAAAATAGTTAATGACTCACATTCCCGCAGAAGGGATCGTAGAATAAGAAAACCGATCATATTGGACACCCTTGAAAAAACAGAAATTATCCTATAAAGAAGCCCTGGATTACCTGTACAGCCTCCAGAAATACGGCATCAAATTCGGGCTGTCCAAGACTTCCAACCTGATGAAGGCCCTCGGCAATCCCCACCTCGGAAATAAGTATGTCCATATCGCCGGGAGCAACGGGAAGGGTTCGGTCGCGGCAATGGTGGAGTCGATTCTTATCCGATCCGGATTGAAAGTGGGATTTTATTCATCACCCCATCTTGTCCGGTTTACCGAACGGTTTCGAATCAACCGGCATGAGATCCCGGAAAAAACCGCGGCCGAATTAACAGGGGAGTTGAAAGGCATTATTGATTCCCACTATCCACCCACTTTTTTTGAAGTCACCACCGCGATGGCCCTGGCATACCTCGCAAGGGAGAAAACCGATATCTCACTCATGGAGGTGGGAATGGGCGGCAGGCTCGACGCGACCACTGTCATCCGGCCTCTGGTATCCGTAATCACCAACATATCCCTTGAACATCAGTTCTTTCTCGGATCACGCCTTGTTAATATCGCCGGAGAAAAGGCCGGGATCATTAAAAAAGGCGTGGACGTGGTGACAGCGGCAACCCAGCCCCATGTCATCCGATTTTTGAAGGATAAAAGCGCGGAGAGGAAGGCGCCCTTCACCCGGGTCGGCGGGGATGTCCGTTATCGAACAACGAAAAGGGGGATTTGCTACTACGGCCTCAAAAGGCGTTTCAGGGACCTCGAAGTTAATCTTAAAGGGAATTTTCAGAGTCGAAACGTGGCCTTAGCCTTAGCCGTCATCGAAATACTCGAGAGGAAAGGATTCAAGATCTCATCCGAAGACATTATAGAGGGATTGAAGGACACGATCTGGCCGGGAAGGATGCATGTGATATCCCAGGATCCTCTGATTGTCTTAGATGGAGCCCATAATCCGGACGCGATGGGTAAACTCGCCGATTCCATCAGAAGAGGCTTGACCTATGATCGTCTGATCCTGATATTGGGTGTGATGGAAGACAAGGATATTGATGGTATTCTGGATAAAGTCCTGCCGGTCTCCGACTACGTCATCTGTACCGGTCCCGATTATTACAGATCGGCCGATCCGGAGGAGTTGATGAGAAAGACCTTTAACCATAGAAAGGATGGGGAGGTCATTCCGGGGATTTCGAAGGCCATTGAAAGGGCCCGGGCCATGGCCCTGCCCCGGGACATGATCCTGATTACCGGCTCCCTCTTCACCGTAGGGGAAGCACTCACCCATCTTGACCCGGAAAAATATCAAACGGACGCCCTATAAACCTGAAAGGAGGGGTACCATTATTAAAGGAAGGAGATTAAATCAAGCTCCGGTCTTCATTATCATTATGATGATCTGCATGTTTCGGCCCTTTGGTTCCTTTGCCGGGGATATCACCTCGAAGGCGGGCTCCCCGGCGGATGATGAAATTCCATGGCAAATCACGGCGCAAAGCCTCGTTTTTAATGAAAGGGAGGAGATCTATAGGGCGAAGGGGGAAGTGACCCTCACGAAGGGTGATCAAAGGCTGTTTGCCGGGGAAGCCGTATATAACCGGTTATCCGGGATTGTTGAAGTTACCGGTAATGTCCGATTCGAATCCGGGGAGGACATCCTTAGGGGAGAGAGCGGGGTCTTCGATCTCAAAGATCAGACGGGAAAGATCAATGGCGGGCATCTCTTCCTGAAGCGGAACCATTTTTATATAAGCGGCGATACCATGGAAAAGGTCGGAAAGGAAACCTATCTGATAAAGAATTTCCGTCTGACCTCCTGCGACGGGCCGAGTCCGGACTGGAGTATCACCGGCTCCGAATTAAAAGTAACGATAGAGGGTTACGGCAAGGTGAGGCACTCCATGTTCCGGATTTATGATGTGCCTTTTATCTACCTTCCCTATATGATCTTTCCAGCCAAGACCGAGCGGCAAACCGGTCTCCTCCCCCCGAGACTCGGATATTCGGACCGGAACGGTATGGACGTGGAGGTACCCTTTTTCTGGGCCCTGTCGGATCAGAGTGACGCCACCTTTTATGAGCGTATTTTAGTCAGGCGGGGTTTGATGCAGGGATTTGAGTTCAGGAATGTATCGGAGAATGCTTCAAAAGGCCTGTACCTTTTTGACATCCTTTCCGATAAGATTGAAACCAAGGACCTGAGCAATCCGGACCAGGCGGAAATAAGCCCCTTCGCCAGGACAAACGGGACCCGCTACTGGCTAAGGAGCCGGACGGAACAGCAGTTGCCTTACGGTGTCAGGGCACGTCTGGACACGGATGTAGTGAGCGATCAGGATTACCTGAGGGAATTCAGTGGGAACCTCTTCGGTTTTCAGGCGCGGCCCAATTTAGTCACGAAATCGGGCCGCCCTCTGGAAGAGATTAACTCACCGACAAGGAGATCCGCTCTGAGGCTCGCTCGTGATCAGGAGGACTACAGTCTCCAGGCCATTTCGTCCTATCATCAGCGTCCCGAAGATCCTCCTAACGATGAAACACCCCAACCCCTGGCCGGTCTTGACTTTACACTGCTGCCCAGATCTTTTACAAAACTCCCCCTGTCATTTTCCCTGAACACAAATTACGATTATATCTGGAGGGACTTCGGGCAGAAAGGGCATACCCTTTCCCTGACTCCCCTGATTTTGCTGAGGCGGCGGCAGGCGAAG
>CAYTUL010000280.1:0-5945 GCA_964441135.1 uncultured Desulfobacteraceae bacterium
CCCGGGAAAGAGATTGCTGAGTACCCAAGCTTTTGAAAAGGACTAAATAGTTACCTATTATTTAAATAGCATGCTTGCAATCCCTGACCTTTTATTAATGAATGCAAATGTCATAACCCTTGACCCTTTCATGCCGAAGGCCGGCTGGGTCGCCTTGGGAGACGGTAAAATCATTCGTACAGGGAACCCGGATCAATTAACACTTTCTGAATTTACCGGCGCCGAGATCATCGACTGCAGAATGAAGACCCTTCTCCCCGGTTTTATCGACTCCCACCTTCACTTGCTCTCTTTTGCCGAGAGTCTTGTGACCCTGAATCTGAAGCCTGATAATGGAATTTACTCTCTTTCCGATATTCAATCCATGATTTATCGCCGGTCACGGGAGGTGCCCCCGGGAACCTGGATCAGGGGAAAGGGATATAATGAATTTTATCTGGCGGAAAAACGCCATCCAAACCGCTGGGATCTGGATGAGGTCTCCCCCAATCACCCGGTGAAGCTTACCCATCGATCAGGTCATGCCCATGTCCTGAACAGCCTTGCCCTGAAGTTGACCGGTATCACCATGGAAACGCAGGAGCCGGCCGGGGGTATCATGGAACGGGACCTCAAGAGCGGTGTACCCAACGGGCTTCTTTATGAAATGGGGGATTTTTTATCGAAGCGAATACCCCCCCTGGACGACAGGGAATTGGAAAAGGGCATTCAAATGGCGGATCAGAAACTCATTTCATTTGGAATCACCACGATCCAGGACGCCTCTTTTCAAAATGACAGGGAAAGATGGAGGCTTTACAAATCATTCAAAGACAAAGGAATCGTCAGACCCAGGCTACACATGATGCTTGGAGTGGGGAGTTTTAAGGAGAATGAATTCGAAAACTTCATGACTTATAGGAAACCGGATCATTTAAAGGGAAACGGAATTAAGATACTATTAGATGAAACGACCGGACAACTGTATCCTTCCCAATCAGAAATCGATGAATTCATCTTTAGAATCCATAAATCAGGAATGCAGGCAGCCATTCACGCCATCGAGGAAAAAGCCGTTGACTCAGCGTGTCTTTCGATTGAAAAGACCCTTGAGCGAATTCCCGGACCGGATCACAGGCATCGTATTGAACACTGCTCGGTTTGCCCGCCGTCTCTTGTTAGAAAAATCTCAGAACTTGGAATCATTGTCGTTTCGCAACCAGGCTTTATTTATGACAGCGGTGACCGTTATTTAACAACGGTCGAGTCCGGGCAAATAAAACACTTATATCCCTTTGGATCTCTTGTAAAGGCGGGAATCAGGGTTGCCGCGGGCTCGGACTGCCCCTTCGGGCCATTAAATCCCTTAATCGCCATCTCCACGGCAATATCCAGAAAGACCGGAAGCGGAAGGAGAGTTGCTCAGAGTGAAGGGATACAGGCCGTGGATGGATTAAAAATGTACACGGAACATGGTGCTTACTGTACATTTTCCGAGGATAAAAAGGGTTCCATCACGGCCGGCAAGTTCGGGGACCTTATCCTGTTAAGTGAAGACCCCCTTAAGGTACCGCCTGAGGGGATAAAGGACATCAAAGTAGAAATGACGATTATTGATGGGGATATTGTATGGGATGGAAGGAATTAGAGAACCGGGGAATTCCCCTTGCTGTGCCGGGTTTTTCCAAGGTCACAGCATCCCCTGATTCGAACAGGGTTCATCATGAAATCCGGTAATAGGACGGATAGTCAGCGCTATATCATGATAGACTTTTTAAGGGGCCTTGCTGTCCTGTTGATGATAATTTTCCACCTGACTTTTGATCTTTATTTTTTCCGGATTTTGCGAATCACTTTTCTGAATAATCCTTACTGGCTTGGCTTTGGTCGATTTATCCTCATCCTTTTTCTTATCTGTGTAGGCATGAGCCTTGCCATCGTTCATAAAGAAGGGATCAGATGGGAACCGGCTAAAAGGAGATTTTACAAGCTTGGAGGCTGGGCCCTATTGATTACGATCGTCACGTACATCATTATACCCAGATATTTCATCTTTTTCGGCATCCTGCATTGTATCGCGGTCGCCAGTCTGGCGGGTCTGTTTTTTGTCAAAAGACCCTGGCTCTCATTGTTCTTCTGTTTTGTGCTTGTAACGACCGATCTTATTTTCCGACCCACATTCCTTCCCGTTGCCAAATGGCTGGGGGTCATATCGTTAGATTACATTCCTCTTTATCCATGGTTCGGCATCGTTCTGCTGGGCATTTATCTGGAATCCATTCATTTTCACAAAATACCGCTTAGAAGAAACTTCCTGATCAAACCCTTTGAAACCATGGGGAGACACTCTCTGAAGATCTACCTCTTACACCAGCCGATCCTGATAGGACTGATTTTTTCCTTTAAAATGCTAAAGGGGTATTTATGAACCCGTGAACCGACTCGAACCCTGAAGCTTGAACCATTATAACGCCAATGAAAGAAGGTTCATGGCATTTTGCGTCATGATCTTCTCTTTATCCGATTGGGGGATTTCCATTCGTTCTATGGAATCAAGGGTTTCCTGGGTCAGCCCATACCTTGGTCCCAGGGGTGAATCCGTTCCATAGAGCAGGTGATCGGCGCCGAAAAAATTGTAGGCTAACATCAGGGCGCCCGTGTTTCCATAAAGGGCGGTATCATTATAGAATTTACGAAAATGCTCCAGGGGATTCCGAATCTTATGCAGCTTTCCGTAGACGAGTGCCAGAATCCACTTTATCCTTTTTTCCAGGAAGGGGACCATGCTTCCGCAGTGGTGGGTAATGAATTTGATGTCCGGAAACTCGATGAATATCCCGGACATGACCAGCCGATACATGGCTGAAGCCGTTTCAAAGGGCCAACTGAAAACGCCGACGTCCATATCCAGGTCCGGGTTTATGGCCGGATGAATCCATATGGGCAGTTCGTATTCAGCCATTTTTTTGAAAAGGGGCTTGAATTTCGGCTCATCCAGCGGTTTCCCGGCGATCCGGCTGTATACCTGTACCCCTTTGAAACCCAGCTCGCCGATGACCCTGTCGGCCTCTTCAAGGGCCGCGTTCATATCATTTATGGGCAGACAGCCGACCGCTGCGATAAATTTGTCCGGATAGGTCTCCACGAGTTCTGCGAGCTCATCATTGGCTAATTTTGCCAGATCCACCGCGTCCTTGGCCTTGACATATACCTCCAACGGCGGATTGGCCACCGTAAGGACCTGAATGACATCCGGGTACCGGTCCATAAGGCGCAGTCTTACTTCAAGATCCGTGACGGGCCTGGTCCTTGCCTCTATGGTTTCAAGGACCTTCGGATTCTTCTTGCTATAGGTTTCCAGATACTTCTTGGGCAGGATATGAGAAAAAACATCGATCTTCATTTTGCCTCCTCTTTTTTACAATTCGTTATCATTGCCGTTATAAATCCCGGCCGCCCCCTAAGAACGGGGAAGCAACGGCTGTTACCAACAGCACGGTGCTGCCGGAAATGATAAAACAGACGTTAAATCCCCACCTGTCAATGAACCCCCCCATGATGGGCGCGAAGATGGCTCCCGTATACTGCATGGTGAAATAGTAAACGCCGAAAAGAGTAGAGCGGTGCCGTGACGAGACCTGGCCCATGATGAAGGCCTCGCACACCGGAAATCGTAGCGCCATGTTCAAACCCATGAGAAACAACAGGGCAAAGAAACCGATACCCCAGTTTGGGACCTGTATCATCAAAACGAGGACACCGCTGACAAATCCCGTGACGATGATTATGGGAACTCTTCCGATGCGGTCTGAAAGCCATCCGCCTACGGGTCCGGCCCAGAGCCCCGAGAAAAAAACGATGGACAGTAGAGAAGCCGCCGCTTTTTCCGAGGCTCCGAGGATATCCACGGCGTAAAGCGTAATAAAGGCCATGACAGACATTCCGGCTCCCCCGCCTAAAACGGTCATGGTAAAAAAGGCCGCCATTCTGCGGACATTTCCCGGAGGTGGCGGTATCTCCGCACCGGCCTTTTTCCCGGTCCCCATGGCGCCTCCTCTGCCGAACCGGCGGGTGAGGTAGATATAAAATATAATCCCGAAAATCGTGGACGGAACAGCAAGGGCGAAGAACGAGCCACGCCATCCCCAAATGCCGGCAAGTGTTCCCGCGACCACAGGGCCCAGAAAGAATGCGGCATTCCCGCCGATAAGATGATACCCGAGCGCCCTTCCCCGCACATTGGGCTCAACCGATTCAGAGATAAGCGGGGTTGCCGCCGGATGATATCCGCCGGCCAGCAGGCCCATCAATATCAGGAACGCGATGAGCATAGGATAGGTTTGAGAAAACCCGACCAATACACCCGCCAGGGCTACACCTAATATGCCCACCATGATCAGTTTCGTGGACCCGACTCGGTCCGCCAACCACCCGGCCGGTAACTGCCCTGCACCGTTCGCAAGGGCGAAGGACGAGGTAACGATGGAAGCCTGCCTGTAACCCAGGGCGAATTCCGACCGGATAAAGGGTAACAGCGGCATGGGCAGTGCGGTCAAAAGATGATGAGCGCAGTGCGCGAGGATATAAAAAGGCAGAGCCGTGAAGAAGAAGGAACGGCGTTTTTGTTCGTTAATAATCTTATCCTTTCCGAAGTACGATCTACAATATCCTTATGGGTTTGTTATACAGCGAAAACAGACAAATTGAGTTTTTATCCAAAATATTCTATTTCTTATCCTTGGGAGATTCCATTCCGTGCCCCGACACCGGTCTTGTATTCGGGGGTGGCGGATTCTTCATGCCAAGACGAAAATATTCTCCGGTATCCTTACGCTTCCAGTTAACGGATATCCTCTGGCTCGTGGGATGGAGCATTGTAATCGCTCCCGGCCTGGGGCATTCTTCGACGCATCCCCCGCAATACCAGCACTCTTCATTGTATATGACCAGCGGAGGTTTCTTCTTTTCAGGATTGGGCATCATGACATCCGTGGGGCATACCTCAATGCAGGAGTTACATCCGTTGCATATATCGGGATTGAACTCCAGGATCCTGTTCGGTGTGGGTGGATTTGGAATGATGTATACTTTTTCACTCATACTGTTATGCCTCCTCTTTTAATCCTGCTGGTTTCGTAAAAAGCCTTTCATTCTTTTTTTTAAGAGATTATCAATTTAGATCAAGCCCCTGAGCCTCGGATCGAGGGCGTCCCGCAATCCGTCGCCTACCATGTTAAAGGCGAAAACCACCAGCATGATCGCAATGCCCGGAGCAAAGGAAAGAACCGGGTTCTTCAAAAGGAACCTGTAGCCGTCATTTACCATGGCCCCCCAGGCCGCGCCCGGTGGTTCGATGCCGATACCGAGAAAACTAAGGCTCGCCTCGGCTAATATGAGGTTGCCTAACTGCATGGTCATGAGGACGATTATTGGTGGCAGGGCATTGGGGAAAACATGTCTCAACATGGTTCGCAGGTTGGTCGCCCCCATGGCCCGTTCGGCCAGGATATAATCATTTTCCCTGATGCTGAGAGTCAGACCGTGCATTACCCTGGCGTAACCGGGTATTATGGCAACACTCAGTGCGATGATCACATTGTGTATGCCACCGCCCAGTACCGCGGCGATAACGAGGGCCAATAAAATCATCGGAAAACACATGAAGGCGTCCATGGCCCTCATGATAATTACGTTTGTCAGGCCTCCGAAGTACCCCGAAGTCAATCCCAAACCAATGCCGATTATGGATGCGATTCCAACGGATATAAAACCTACCATTAAAGCGGTCCTTGAACCGTATATGAGCCTGCTTAAGGTATCGCGGCCAAGAAGATCGGTTCCGAGTAGATGCGCCCTGCAGGGTTGAAGCAGGGAATCGGCCACACCGGGTTGATAGGGGTTAAAGGGGGCCAGCCATGCCGCGAATATGGCAGTAGCCACTAACAACAATAATACGACAAGTCCAA
>CAYTUL010000281.1:0-5941 GCA_964441135.1 uncultured Desulfobacteraceae bacterium
CATACCTGCTTTCCCTATAAAACCCCTTTGGGGTTAAATCAAGGCCACGTCCTTCCCCGTACAAATCATCGGGATCTTCGATGGGCGCGGATTCTTTACTCAAAGTATCAGAAGGGAGAAAGTTAAATGTCAAGACTCTTTGTGATGAATGGACCTTTCAGAGGTGAATCATTCGAGTTGGATAAAAAAATCGTCTATCTCGGAAGGCTTTCCAATAACGATATCCAGATCAGGGAGAAGACGATATCTCGCAGGCATCTTCGCATAGAGAAGAAGGAAGATAGATATGTTTTAAGGGATTTAAACAGCAAAAACGGTACGTTTATCGATGGTACACGCTTGAGGCCGGATACGGATATTGAAGTTGAAGAGGGAGTTCCCATCGCGGTGGGGAAAATCTTTATATCGCTCGGTGTAAGAAGTTCCGAAGAGATTTTCTCCAGGGAAGAAATGGTCGACCTCTCGGACGAGTTTTCGAGCACTGCCGTGTTTACCGCTCATAAAGACAGGCCCATGTCACCACCCAAGAACATGGAATTTTTTTTTAAAGTCTCCAATGTGTTGAATCAATCTTTAGATATCAACAGGATATTAGAAAGGATGTTAGATTACATCTTTGATCTCCTCAAAAGAATAGATAGGGGGGTTATCATCCTGGTTGATCATGAGACAGGAGAATATTCATCCGTAATTTCAAGATCCACAAAAAATGGGGATAATAATAGGAAATATCCGCTATACAGTAAGACTATCGTTAATAAAGTCATCAAGAGTGGCAAAGCAATCATTATGATGGACACATTCGGCCAGGATGAAGCCGATATCTCAGAGAGCATGGAGCTCATGAAGGTTAAGTCTGTGATGTGTGTTCCTTTGATCAGCAAGTCACAGGTGAGAGGGGTTATTTATGTTGACTCTCTGAAGATCCCCTATGGTTTTCGCGAGGAAGATCTATCCCTGCTTTCCGCCTTGAGCAGCCCCGCGGCAATCGCCATCGAAAACGCATTACTATACTCAAACCTGGAGAAGCTAATTGAAGCAAGAACGATAAACCTGCGAAACATTGAAAAGATGCTTGGTGAGAGTGAAAAACGTTTCAGGGCGATGTTCAATAATATGAGCAGCGGTGTAATCGTTTTCAAAGTGATCAACAACGGCGATGATTTCATTATCCTGGATCTGAACAGGGCCGATTGCAGAATTGAAAAGATCAGGAAGAACGATGTATTGGGGAAAAGCATTCTCCAGGTATTTCCAGAACTCAGAAACACGAGTCTATTGGAGGTCTTCAGGAAGGTATGGAAATCCGGGAAACCCGAACACAGCTCAATAACCCTTTCCAAAGGGAAAAGGGAGAAGAACTGGAGAGAGTATTACATATATGCCCTGCCTGACGATGAAATTGTCGCTATTTTTGATGATATCACTGAAAAGAAAGCGGCAGAAATAGAACAGAAGGCCCTACAGGAGCAGCTCTTTGCTTCTCAAAAAATGGAATCGATAGGGGCTTTCGCGGGAGGAACGGCGCATAACTTCAGGAATATTTTACAGGCGATCTCCGGGAATATTGAATACCTGGAGATGATATACGGTGAAAATTCCGAAGTAAAAGAGCTGGCAAATAATATTTATCATTCCATAGACAAGGGAGTAGAGCTGATAAATAATCTCCTCCATTTCTCCAAGACAGGCTGGAAACTGGAAATGAAGGACCTTGATCTGTCGGAAGTCATCAATAAAACACACGAGATTGTTGACAAGGTATTAAATAAGAATATTGAGATAAAAACGGAATTAGGAGAGAACTTATGGGTCAGGGGCAACTTTTCCCTTTTGAGTCAGGCATTCATGAATCTTTTCACGAACGCGCGGGACGCCATGCCGAATGGAGGCAAACTGGTCATTAAAGCGAAGAAATTAAAAAACAGGATTATGGCATCTGTTTCAGATACAGGACACGGAATAGATAAGGATGTAATGGATAAGATATTTGACCCCTTTTTCACACTTAAGGATGTCGGGTCAGGGACGGGGTTGGGTTTATCCACAACACACGGTATTATAGAACAACATAAGGGCACGATCACCGTATCTTCAAAACCCGGCATGGGTACGACCTTTCAAATTAATCTGCCTGCTACAAAAGGGAAACCGGTACAGGAATCCGAACCCCCTGATGAGATCGTAATGGGAAAGGAACAAAAAATTCTTATTGTGGATGATGAACCGCCGGTCCTGGATTCCATAGCTGGCTTGGTTGAGAAATTAGGGTACCGGGCAATTCCCGTAGACAAATCTACTGAAGCCCTTAACCACTATAAAAAATGGTCGCCCGATGTTGTTCTCATAGACAGAAGCATGCCGGAGTTAGACGGTGTTGCGTGTCTCAAGAGGTTGATTGCAACAGATCCGATGGCTAAAATAATCATTCTTTCCGGTTATGATGATTCAGGCCCTGATGGAATCGATGATGATGTGAAAAAAATGATAAAAGGTTATTTAACAAAACCCTGCGGAACAAAGGAGTTGAGCCGGGCGATTTCACGAGTCCTTACAGAATGAAGTTATGTCTTGGATTTTCTATAATGCATCGCATATACAGGGACGAGACTCCTTAATCGAACGCCCGTTAAAATCGGTCCGGGCAAGGGAATAATGGAAAAGATATCGGATATAAAGATCCTTGTTATTGATAGTGATCAGTCGATTGCAGAGAATTTGCTAATAAGGCTGAAAGATCTGGGAATCGGTCTCTGCAGCAGGGCCGTGCATGACACCCCAATAGGCGAACTGAGTACCCTAAAGCCCACAATTGCAATACTTGGCCCTACTCTGGACAAGGAAACTATTTTCAAATGTATCCATAAATTGAAAATAGTTGATCCGGCTATTCCCATCCTGACTTCATCCCGGGAGTGCCTGGCACCGGAATCTTCAGGTTCCCCTTTTGAAGGGATTCATTATTTTGATCCGGAACCGGGAATAATCTTAGATACAATAGAGGCTTCATTAAAGCACAGGATAAGATGTGAATTAATGTCCAACCCCCCCGTAATTATCGGACAAAGTGCGGCCATCAAGGGAGTTAAAGAAAGGATAAAAAAATTGGCCGGCAAGGATATCACGGTCCTTATTACCGGAGAGACAGGAACTGGCAAGGAACTGGTCGCGCGCTCTCTACACTTCCACTCACCAAGAAGCGGAGAACCTTTAGTGAAGGTGGACTGCACTTCGCTTCCTGACGAGTTGCTTGAGAGTGAAGTATTTGGCTTCCAGAAAGGGGCCTTTACGGACGCGTACAGGGATAAACCAGGACGTCTTGAATTGGCTGACGGCGGGACCCTCTTTGTGGATGAAATCGGGGAAATCTCCCTTTCCCTTCAGGTCAAATTTATGCAGGTGTTTGAGGACAAGGAATTTTCGAGGTTGGGGGGAACAGAGGACAAAGTCATCGATGCGAGGGTGGTTGTCGCGACCAATGCGAATCTATGGGAAAAGGTAAGGGAAGGTTCCTTCAGGAAAGATCTCTTTTATCGACTGAATGTTGCCCAAATAGACGTGGCTCCTCTTCGGGAAAGGAAGGATGACATTCCCCTCCTGATCCATTATTTTCAGAATAAGTACTGCTTCGAGTATAAAAGGGAGTTGTTTGATATTCCCCATGAGGTATCAAAATTTTTCCTGGACTATAACTGGCCGGGGAATGTCCGGGAGTTGGAAAATGTGATCAGGCGTGCAATAGCCGTTTCCGACTGGAATTTTGTTTTTGAAGAATTGAGGAAGGGCAGAATTGACCTGGAGAACAGTCGTGGCGATATGCCTGGAACTGATTTATCCGTTCGGAATATGAATGATGATGAATGGCTGAAATTGTTTCAAGATAACGATTTTTCTCTGAAAAAAATAAGCAAGGCATATGTCGCCGAGGCCGAAAAACAGGCTATCATTAAAGCCCTTAATGAGACCCAGTGGAACAGGACAAAGGCCGCACGGCTGCTCGGGGTAAGCTATAAGACACTCATCAACCGGATCGATGAATTTGAGGTCAAACCCTGAATGGACGGATATGTAATTTATTTCCATTAAATGGCAATAGATTACATATGGATTTGGTAAAAAATTACATAATTATCCATCCTATATATAGATGACTCTCTTGTTTCTCAAAATCCCGCCCTATCTTATCGATATTATTATAAAAAAATAATATTAAAATATTCATTCATTTTATCGAGATGGTATGCCCATTGCTGTAATGGATAGCCATGAGGAAATAATAAAAATGTCGGTGTATTAGTGAAGAACCCCGACCACAGTACTGGGCATTCTGGCTTTTTTACATAAATTATACGAAGAGTATGCCCATCCTCATAGGACGCCATCGGTAGTAGACTATGGCTAAACCGGCTGAATGGCCGACGGTGTCCGCGGGCAGCCTGCCTGTCCGCCACAATAGCTTGCTATGGAAGGCGGCTACAGAGGATGACCACTAAATAAGGGAAGGAGATTGTAAAAATTGTTGAAAATATTATTGTGTTTAATCTCAGCGCTTCTGTTATGGGTTCCCGTTGTAAATGCGACGAATATCCCCTTTGGTGATACGGCCAATTATTGGCCGGGATGGAATAACAACTCCGGCGATGACAATATCGATACAATCGGTGTCCCGGATTTAAATCCGGCATTCGATGATGGTACGGCTCAATTTGGGACCGGTGGGCTGGAAATGTTATTTTTTACGGCGAGTAATTGGAATTATGACGTCTTATCTCCCGGAGATCTTTTTATCAGTACCGACGATGATTCTGCCTGGGAATACGTGGTTGATATCACTGCCTGGGATCATGCGGATAAGGATGTTTGGCAAAATCCTGATCCTGCCCCGGGCTTATATAATATATATTCCATCGATCTGCTCTTGGGGGATCCTTCGGGCTATATTCTTTCCGGGCAGGATAATTCAATAGACACTACTCCGCCCTATACATGGGATTGGCGTGGCTATTTGATAAGAGATAACCATCCGGTTGGGGCTAACGGGACAACCATTTCCGGCGGTAGTCTAATTGGCCAGGTGTATTTTTCCGGTTGGAATGCGTCCCCTTATTTTGATTTTACCGATCTGAATGGCGGTGGCGGTTTAGGGGTCACCGGGGACTCTATGACCGTTGGGTGGACCCTCAACTGTGCCAATGATGTCATCTATGAGACGATGAATACCCCCACACCGGAACCAGCTACGATGCTGCTTTTAGGAACCGGTATAGCCGGCATAGCCGGGTTTGGAAAGAAGATAATTTTCAATAAATGTTAGAGTTGTGAGGCAAGCCATGCCTGCTTTTATGCAACATTATATGAATCCCCTGCATATCTACTGCCGACTGATTGATCTTGGATTGGCAAAGAATACGGCAATGTTTCTCTGCCGTATCTATGAAAGATCCTTTTTTCGGCTTTTTTTTATTAAGGAAAGTCCTTATTAGCAGGTTGTAAGGGGTCAGGGTAAAGCGAGTATCTTTAAGCATAGTGTCTGAAAGGAGAGACAAGGGAGGGAGGCATCCGATTCATGTTATTAGCCATCGGCATTCGGCTATCAGTATAACCTTTGTTTGGCTGACACTGAGTTCAAGATCGATAGGCTGACTGTTGAAAGCACCGTTCTATATCTTTGATTTATAGATGGTCACTCATTATTATGAAGCGGGGTAGGTCGATAAAAGCGGACTTGCCCCGTTTTTTTTCGTATCTTGTAACACTTTAGCCTTTTGAAAGGTGGTTAATAAAGAAGGGTGCTCGGGGATCTCTTGGATGGGGCGAACTTGATTCAGTGAGACTTGAATTGCATACTTATATAGGTCGGCGGGCGGAAAACTAAAGCCATTCAACGCCAGAAGGAGACCTTCCCCTTACTAAAGGACCCCAAACCGCCCGCCTGGGTAGC
>CAYTUL010000282.1:0-1859 GCA_964441135.1 uncultured Desulfobacteraceae bacterium
TCCCTCCTGAGCCTCCGGTGAAACGTGGCCGATCGCGGCCCCTCGGGTTCCCCCAGAGAATCTACCATCGGTAATCAAGGCCACGTCTTTATCGAGGCCGGCGCCCGCCAGTGCGGATGTAGGGGAAAGCATTTCCCTCATTCCGGGACCTCCTTTCGGGCCTTCGTAACGAACCACAATAACATCTCCTTTATCTATCTTCCCGGAGATGATGGACTCCATAGCGCTTTCTTCGCTTTCAAATATTCTTGCGGGTCCCGAGTGCTTTTGCATGGAGGGATCGACGCCTGACTTTTTGACCACGGCCCCATCCGGCGCCAGATTTCCATAAAGAATCGCAAGACCACCGTCCAGAGAGTAAGGTGACTCTATGGGCCGGATAACCTCCTCATCGAGAGATCGGGCCGGACCTATAATCTCTTTAATGGTCTTTCCCGTAACCGTTGTTAAATTAACATCCAGAAGACCCCTTTTATTGAGTTCACCCATCACAGCGGTGACGCCGCCAGCCCTGTCCAGGTCCTCCATATGGGAGGATCCGACAGGAGATATCTTACACAAATTGGGAGTCCTGGCGCTTATACTGTTGAAGAGTTCGAGATGAAGGCTTATCCCGGCCTCGTGGGCAATAGCAGGCAGATGAAGAACCGTGTTCGTGGAACTGCCGAGGGCCATTTCAACATGAATGGCATTTTCAAAGGCCTTTTGAGTGGCTATATCCCTCGGCCTGATGTCTTTTTCAACCATATCCATAATCCTTTTGCCGGCCTGTTTCGCCAACCTTAATCGTGCGGCCTTTACGGCTGGAATAGTACCGTTTCCGGGCAGTGCCAGCCCCAAAGCTTCACTCAGGCAATTCATGGAGTTTGCCGTGTACATCCCGGAACAGGAACCCACACCGGGGCAAGCCCTGTCTTCTAACTCGGCAAACTCTTCATCGCTGATCTTCGCGGAAGTGATAGCACCTACTCCTTCAAAAACACTAATAAGATCCACGGACCTGTTGCCTATATTTCCGGCTAACATGGGCCCGCCGCTTATGATAATGGCAGGAATGTTGAGGCGAAGCATGGCCATCAACATACCCGGGACTATTTTATCGCAGTTACAGACGAAGACGAGCCCGTCAAATGGGAATGCCATGGCCATAACCTCCACGGAATCCGCTATAAGTTCTCTTGAAACAAGCGAGTACTTCATACCGATATGTCCCATGGCAATACCGTCACACACCCCTATTGTGGAGAACTCCATGGGAGTCCCGCCTGCCATGGCTACTCCCATCTTCACGGCTGAAGCCATCTGGTTAAGGTGGATATGACCGGGAATCACTTCGTTCGCGGAATTGGCTATTCCTATTATGGGTCTGGCAAGCTCTTCATCCGTATAACCCATAGCCTTGCACAGGGACCTGTGCGGAGCCCTTTCGACTCCCTTTTTCATAAGATCGGAACGCATGTGCCTAGTCCTCCTTTTAAACAGAAAGAATTTGAAGTTCCGTTTCGACAAAATATTGTCCGGTGAGGATATCGAATCAGGCTATTTCTCTAAGACGAGATTATTTATGCAATATCCTTGCCGGACAAACCTGAATTCTTGGGAACTATATAGTAGGAGATATCGAGAAAATTTACCAGAAATATCTCGGGCTGTAAATATAGGAATTTAAAGGTGGATCAGGGGCTAATAGGGTTTTCCACCGCGGGCGATAGGATACCGACGGCCGTATCCAAAGGCCTTTGAAGTGATTTTGAGGCCGGGCGGCGCCTGGCGCCGCGTATATTCATTAACAACAATGCGCTTGAGAATATCCATCACGATATCTTCTTTATACCCCATGGCAATAATCTCTTCGGCGG
>CAYTUL010000282.1:1869-5940 GCA_964441135.1 uncultured Desulfobacteraceae bacterium
GACAGGTTCTTTTCAACGACGGCCTCGACGATATTATCCAAGACATCGTAGGGAGGAAGTGTGTCCTGATCTGTCTGATTCGGCTTTAACTCCGCAGAGGGTGGTCTTGTGATAATCCCTTCCGGTATGATTTCATTATCCCTATTGATGTGCCGGGCAAGACGATAGCAAAGCATCTTTGGAATGTCCGATATCACTGCAAGGCCGCCGCTCATGTCTCCATATAGGGTGCAATATCCCATAGCTGTCTCGGATTTATTCCCTGTCGAAAGAAGCAGTAAATCGAATTTGTTGGATAAAGCCATTAGAAGATTACCACGAATTCTGGCCTGTAAATTCTCTTCAGTCTCATCTTCATGAAGCCCAAGAAAAATAGGAGCCAATAAGGCATTATATTTCTCAAATATATCCCCTATTGGGATCTCCCTGAAATGTATATTAAGATTTTGAGCGAGGGCCCTGGCATACTCTTTACTCATTTCTGAGGTGTAAGGAGAGGGCATACTTACGCCCATGACATTTTCATGGCCCATGGCCCTCTGGGCGATAACGGCTACCAGGGATGAGTCGATTCCGCCGCTCAGGCCGACAAGTACCTTGCTGAAACCGCACTTCGTGGCGTAATCCCTGGTACCGGTGATGAGTCCCTTCAATACGGATTCTTCTTCGACTGCCCACGGACTCTTTATTACAGGGTAGTCTTTGTCCGTATCCCAGATTATCGTTTCCGGTTCAAACTCCTTTGCAAGCACTACCAATCTTCCTCTCTGGTCCACAACCATGCTGGATCCGTCGAAAAGAAGGTCGTCATTTCCACCTACCTGATTGCAGAAGATTGTGGGTATGTGATATCTGATGGACAGCTTTTCTAAAATCCCCTGTCTTAGTGCACCCTTGTTAAGAAAATAGGGAGATGCGGAAAGATTTATATGGATATTTACGGCACGGTTATTTAAATCTTTTATAGGGTCAACCGCATATCTGGGCAGTCCTTTGATATCACCCACGTTCCATATATCTTCACAGATGGTGACCCCGATTCTTTTGCCTTCCAGCTCAAAAACAAGGCTGTCCTCCGCAGGCTCAAAATAACGGGTCTCATCAAAGACATCATAGGTGGGCAAAAGTCTTTTTCCCCCGGTTTTTAATACCTTACCACCTTGGATAAGGGAGACCGCATTGATAAGCCTCTTACCGGTAGAATTTCTATTTATGTCCACAAATCCGCAGAGTACAGAGATATTCCTTATTTCAGAGGCGAGTAAATTCAAGGAACGCTGGTTGTCTGTAATAAAAGCCGGTTTTTCTAAGAGATCCTTGGGGGGATAACCCAAAAGGGACAGCTCGGGAAATACCGCGAGTGAACATTCAGCCTTTCTGGATTTCTCAACGGCGTCCATAATCAGGGAACAGTTATATTTGAAATCACCGATTGTCGGGTTTATTTGGCAAATGGACACTTTCATTTTTTCAATTGCCCGCAGTTCGTTATTATTGTCTTTTCTAAATCGCCTTCCCCGCCTTCTCTATCGCTCTTATGATCGTTGGAATTTGTTCTTCCATATTAAGGTTAATCTGTATGGTCAGGGCACGCGATAAAAGTTCGGCTGTCTTGGGCAATGAAGATTTCTCAAAGTGGCATCGAATTTTGCCGGATTCGGACTTAAAAGGATAACCCGAAGGGATTACGCTTTTTCCCTCCAAGAGATGCTCCCACCTCTCATAGTAATGCCAATCGTTCTCATGCCAGTAGACCGTCCCAACACCCTCCTCAGCCATAATCCCGCTAAACTTCTTCGCTTTCTCCGGTGTAGGTAGAAAGAATATTAAAAAGGTGGCGGTATCTCCTTCGGGATCCGGGATATTCCTAAGGGTCACCTGGTCGATTCTTGATAAGGCGGCCTTGATAAGCCTCTTGTTCTCCCTCTGGCG
This sequence comes from uncultured Desulfobacteraceae bacterium, assembly GCA_964441135.1. Classification (GTDB taxonomy): domain Bacteria; phylum Desulfobacterota; class DSM-4660; order Desulfatiglandales; family HGW-15; genus CAYTUL01. The sequence goes on from CAYTUL010000282.1 coordinate 3,802, forward strand.
TTTTAATATTATCCTATCCAGTTTCCTCAACTGGGCAAGTCCCAGGGCCCCCTGGAGCTCCATCATCCTGTAATTAAATCCCAAAAAGTTTCGTTTCTCGAGCCCTCTTCCAACGGCGGGATTGTGATCGTGTCCGTGGTCGTGATATTCGGAAGCGCGAACATAAAGCTCTTCGTCATCGGTGATAATCATACCTCCCTCACCGGTGGTGATTGTCTTAACCGAATCAAATGAAAAGGTCCCCATCTTTCCGAAGGATCCTAAAGCCTTCCCGCCGAGTCTGCCACCACAGGACTGGGCCGTATCCTCTAAAACCGGAACTCCTTGTCTGTCCGCCGCCTTTAAGATCTCTCTCATTGAAGCCTGAGCACCGCACATATGAACGGCAATTATAGCTTTTGTAGAGGCCGTGATCTTTCTCGTGAGATCATCAGGATCGAGACAAAGAGTGTCATCAATTTCCGCAAAGACGGGTATGGCTCCGATATCAAAAATAGACTCCCATGTGGCCACAAAGGTGAATCCCTGGGTGATAACCTCATCGCCGGGACCGACGCCCAGGGCAGCGAGGGCGACCTTAAGCGCCGCCGAGCCCGAGGATACGGCTAGGGCGTGTTGGACACCGCAATATTTAGCGAACTCTCTTTCGAACTCCGCTACTTTATATACCCCCTCTCGTTGCTGATCGAACTCATATCTAAAAAGCACACCCCGGGAGAGGACCTCTAATATCTCTTGTTTTTCTTCTTCACCGATTACTTCATATCCGGGCATTCTCTACTCCTTTCAGAAGTGTTTCAAGCTTCGACATCTTCTATTCTTCTCCAAAGGCCTGCAAATAAATCTCTTCGGCAACTTCAACCGTTATCGGCCTAGGATTATTCTGAATAGGCCGTTCGACTTTCATCGCGGCTTTAGCCATTTCGGGTATAGCGTCTTCGCTGATATTAAATTCCTTTAGAGTAAGCGGTGTGCCAATATCTTCAGCAAGATCATACACTGTATCAGCGGCAAGAGAAGCCATATCTCTCGGTGAAAGTCCGTCCACTTCCTGGCCCATTGCTATAACCATCCGACAAAATTTATCGATGTCTCCAGGGTAGTTATACTCAAGAACATAGGGTAGTAACAGGGCATTGGCTATACCGTGAGGAACATCAAAAAATGACCCTAAAGGATAGGCAAGGGCATGAACAGCGCCCACCCCTGACATGGCGAGACCGAGCCCCGCGAGATAACTTCCCATCATCATGTTCTTTCGATATCTGATATTACGGCCATCATAAACCGCACCTCGCAGATTGTCGTAAATAAGCTCTATTGCTCTTAGGGAGATGGTTTCGCTCATAAAATGGGCCTGAAGGGATGTGAAGGACTCGATGGCGTGGGTCAAGGCATCCATACCGGTATAGGCGGTCACAAAAGAGGGAAGATCAAGGGTAAGTTCCGGATCAATGATGGCCGTATGGGGATAGAGAAAGGCACTATTTATGCCCCCTTTGCTCTTGGCATCCCTCATGGTAAATACGGCCGTGAGGGTAGTCTCACTGCCGGTACCGGCCGTGGTTGGAACCATAATGGTTGGCAATCCGGCCCTTTTTACCTTATCTAGCCCGATATAATCGATGGCATGACCACCATTCGTGACCAGCACGCTAATAGCCTTGGCAACATCCATTGTACTTCCCCCCCCGATCCCGATCACACAGCGGGCATTCTCCTTTTTTGCGAATTCTGTACCGATATCCGCCAGCATGGGATCCGGTTCAGGTGTAATGTCCTGGTACAAAAACGCCTTTACGCGGCTCTTCTTAAGCAGCTCCTGGCTCCTCAAATACATATCCGTCTTCGCCAGGGAGCGATCCATAACAAGCAGTGCCCTCGAAATTCCCAGCCTTTTGCATTCAGGACCGATCTGGTCGAGGGCACCCGACCCGAAGATCGTTCTCTTCACTCCTTCTATAGTGATTAGATTTTCCATGAGTTGCTCCTTTGTTATGGAATATTGAAAAGGATCATATGAATGGGGCATTTTCAAGACGCCAAGGAATGATTACCCTAATAAATAAAATAATTCAAGTTATTACCTGGATTTTGCACGAATCTACCCGAATACGCTTGGCCCAGAATTTTTTTCTA
>CAYTUL010000283.1:0-5937 GCA_964441135.1 uncultured Desulfobacteraceae bacterium
GGACAGGACGCTTCTCATGAGTTGATTGAGGGGTTGAAAGAGCTGAATCAAAAAATTGAATCCGACTTTAAGATCTGATTATTGTGAACCAACTCAATGCCTAAAAAAGTCCTTTTAAAAAGAGTTTTATACTCCATATGGACGGTAACCCTGTTGATTTTCCTGTTCGTCGCAAGCCAGGCAGGGGCCGCGGATGAAAAACGTTGGAAAGAATTGGAGACGAAAAATACAATTATCTGTTATCGAGCATCCGAAGACCTAAATGTTTTTGATAGGAAGGTAAAATATTCTCCCATATCATCCGCGTCCGGGCTTAAATGGCTTTTTTCAGGATCTGAAAGCAAGAGTCCGGAGGAAAAACTGAAAGACAAGGTGGACGCTCTCTACGCCAGGGTTCAGGAGATATTGGGCATGCGCAAGAGGATGGACAAGGTCAGGATAAATATTTATCCTGACAAGGATCGATTGAGAGAAGCCTATTACTATCTATTCAAGACTGAATGCCGGTTTAGAGCCTGGTATGTATTTGAAATCAATACGATATTCGTAAATGTCACCGACCTGCATGAAGGGATGTTAGCTCACGAGATCGCCCATTCCATCATCGACAACTATCTGTCGGTTCGTCCACCCTCTGCGTCTGCGGAGATTTTAGCACGCTATGTAGACAGCCATCTGCATAAGTAGAAAAATATACTAAATATTTACATTATAGTGTATATATACTTGGTTTATGGAAATCAGGCCGGGAAAACACGATGACCTGATATTATTCATTGAAAATAGTCTCGGGAGAAAGACCATGCTGCATATCGAGGATTTGAAAGTCGAAATTGAAGATAAGGTGATACTTAAACGTATAAACCTGGATATACAACCTGGAGAGACCCATATCCTTTTCGGCCCCAACGGTTCCGGTAAGACTTCCCTTCTGATGACAATTATGGGATATCCCAAGTACAGGGTAACATCCGGTAAGATACTGTTTAACGGGGAAGACATAACCCATATGCCCATTAATGAGAGGGCCCGGTTGGGTATCGGAATGTCCTACCAGCGCCCGCCCACCATCAACGGCTTGAAGACGCGCCAGATGGTTGACCTGTGCGGGAAAGGGAAGATCAAAACGGATGAGCTGGCAGCACGCGTGAATTTCGGAGAGTTACTGGACAGGGATGTGAATGCCGGGTTTTCGGGCGGGGAGATCAAGCGCTCGGAGCTGCTCCAGCTAATGGCCCAGGATCCGGAACTGATGCTCTTTGATGAGCCGGAGTCCGGTGTGGATATGGAGAATATCGCTCTGGTCGGCAAGACCATCGCGGCGCTACTCCAGAGAAACGGCTTTCGTGAAGAAAAAAAATCCAAGATGATGGTTAAGCTTGAAAGGAAGAAGATGGGGTTGATCATTACTCACACGGGATATATCCTGGATTACGTGACCGGCGATAAAGGCCAGGTGCTCTATGACGGCCGTTTGAGCTGTGTGAGCAACCCCCGTGAAATCCTGAACTGTGTGGGTGAATCCGGATACCAAGAGTGCGTGCGATGTATAACAGAGATCAACTGAGAGAAAAGGCCGAAAAGGCATCAGGCAAAAAGGGGGCGATAGGCCCGGACATTAACCTCGATGAATTCGACGACGCCCCGGTTCCTCACGCCTATCTTGCGGATGAGGATCTCTGCGAACTGCCCCTACCCGAACAGCAAAGGCTCATCATGGCTGGGATGGATGTCAGTCAAAAAGAGAGGGGTGGCACCTATTTTCAGATGGACACCGAGGTTATCCATTGCCATACACAGCAGGAAGGGATTGAGGTCATTCCCATAACAAAAGCCCTGGAACAATATGACTGGATAGACGAATATTACTGGAAACTGGTTGAGGTGGATGCAGACAAATATACTGCGGCCGCTGAACTTGGCCTTCATGACGGGTATGTGATTCGCGCCCTCCCGGGAAGCCGGTCTATCTACCCTGTCCAGGCCTGTCTCTATCTTGATAAGGAGGGTCTCCAGCAGAACGTCCACAATATTATCATAGCTGAAGAGGATTCGGAACTTCATATCATTACCGGTTGCTCCACGTCCCCCCGCATGAGGAGCGGAGTACATGTGGGAATATCCGAATTTTATGTTAAGAGAAATGCGAAGTTGAGTTTTACCATGATCCATAACTGGGCGGAAGACATGTCCGTGCGTCCGCGTTCCGTTGCACAAGTGGAAGAGGGAGGTCTTTTCTTAAATAACTATATTTGCATGAAACCGGCCCGGTCCCTGCAGATGTACCCGACGACCCATCTGGTAGGCAAAGACGCGGTCGCGAGGTTTTACAGCATTATTGTCGGAAGTCCCGGATCGGAATATGACGTGGGCGGCAGAATAATACTCAAGAAAAAGGGCACCAGAGCCGAGATTGTGGCGAGAACGATCAGTAACGGCGGAAGGATCATCGCCAGGGGACACCTTGTAGGCGAGGTTCCCGCTATCAAGGCCCACCTTGAATGCCGCGGCCTGCTCCTGAACGGCGGTCTGATTCATGCCGTACCGGAGTTGGAGGGGCACGTGGATGGTGTCGAGATGTCCCATGAAGCGGCTGTAGGAAAAATCGCCCAGGAGGAAATCACCTATCTCATGTCCAGGGGCCTGAGCGAAGACGAGGCCACATCCACCATCGTTCGAGGTTTCCTGAATGTGGACATCCCCGGCCTGCCTACGCAGTTGAAGGCGGAGATAGACCGGGTTATTGACGAAAGCGACAAGGATATGATGTGAGGAATGTTTAAATAGAATTTACCCGCCCTGGTTGAATCATAGAATACCAATTGGAATCAACAGGTTATCCCTTTTCAAGCTTGACTTATTCCCTTTTATATTTAGTTTTCCTATTAAATGAATATCGTTCGAGATCGCGTTTATTCGAAGAATTTCAGCGGATATTCATTATCCTTGCAAATTCTATCGAAAAAGGAGGAAGTACACATGAAGGATAAGCGCAGTTTACACCTGAAGATTCAGGAGCTTTGTGATTGTTACGCTACCACGGACCCGCTAAAGGAGATGTCAGAATTAAAGGAGGACAAGGAAATTGATGAAGCTTCCCTCAAGTGGTTGGCGCTTTCAATACTCCACGGCATCAATTCAAACGCCAGGCAGATATCCCTCTCCTTATCAGGGGACGGCAAGGTCAAGGTTACGGCGGAATACAGAAAGGCCGATCTTCCGAACCCGGGTGCCGAGATAGGGGAAAAGGTAATCGAAGCCATGAAGGAAATTACGCATCTGGAAGGCGATAAAGGAGAGCTTCCGCTGGCTGTCGGTGTGCGCGACGGAAGCGTGGAAATCAAGGTTAAATTAGAAAAAACCCCAGATGGCGAATCCGTGACTCTGGAATATCCCGAATGATCGGACTTTAAGTCAATGATCCGTTTGCCCCGGGGGCCCGGATTTTTACGATTTTCAGGCCATTTGCGACGTCTTCTCTCATGAGTTCATTAATCCCCGGCCCCTGCTGCCGTGGAGCGGGGATTTTTCAACATTTCAATATCAGGGATATTTTTGTCCCACACCTTCATTATCCGCTTATCTTTTATGAGCAGGGTGCGGGGGACATCTCCGTCTCCGAGTAGCCGCCAGAAGACATCATCCCTGATCCTCCAGATGGGGAAGATTGGTTGAAATTGCTCAACAAAATCCTTTACTTGTCCTTCATCATTTGAGCTTAGTCCTATCAAAGGGGGAACGTCGGGTTCTTCACCCAACAGGTTGATCTCCTCTACGGATTCCTGACAGTGCAGACACCCGGTATCCAGAAGGATGAGAAGATAGGTCCCGTGTTTCAGGTCTGTCCTGCCCGGACCCTGAATCTCCGAAAGATCCCGGGTGATATCCATTTGATCGGGATGTTTCGGACTGATCGTCGATATGGGGAATCCAAAGGCCACGGGGAGAATTAGCCCTGTGAGACCTGTTGCGATTACGACCAGAAGCCGTACACGTTTCCCCCGGGCAGGCGATCGCCCGTGCCCTATCCACGCCGGGAACAGGGCGGCAATTAGGACCATGTCTTCAATTACGGCTTCCCCCGGTGTACGCCTTACCCAGGCGCCAAAACAGCCGCAATCTTTCGTCACGCCTGTAACCCAGGCCCACAGAGTCACACCAAGAAAAATCATCAACAGGAAAGCCGTTATGGAAATGGTGACTCTGGGACGATAGATCAGAATCAACGCCATTCCAAGGCCGCACTCGGCGATAATCAGGCCCCAGGCCCCAAGCGCCAGAAGAAGATTATTGGATATAATCCCATAATCCCTGATCTGCCGGATAAACATCTCCATGTCCGTGGCCTTAAGGAGACCTGCCATTAAAAATACTACACCCACGGCCATTGATAGAAGCCGGGGTATCCACCTATGCCAGCCCCTACCCGTGAATTTAATCGGCAAGGATAGGATCCACTTGCAGCCCATAAAATCCTCTATCATTATTGAATAAATAACATTTAAAAGTATCCGCATGGGACACTTTTACCTTTAAAAACCGGTAATCGGCCATGACAATTTTCTCAAGGGGATATCTATCGTATAGGTCGGAAAAAACAGGGTGGTCAGGGCTTCCTATGCCTTCGCCATTTGCCTTTCTACTTGCATGGTCCTTTCACCCACAGGGGTTGATTTTGGTTTTAAGTCCAGCATGCGATCAAGGGCCCTGCGGGCATCGGTCTTTGTCGGCTCCGGCACGGTAACGACGTTCACGCGGCCGATATTCTCAAGTGTCCATAATAGATTGTTAAGATTAATCTTGAACATATTGGCACACCGGGAAGGATGCAAGGGTAACACGTCCCTGTCTGGATATTCAAGGTTCAAACGTTCCACGAGGTTGATCTCGGTACCGACGAGAATTGTGGATCCAGGGGGTGCATTCTCAACATATTTTACGATAAAGCTGGTGGAACCGCTGGCATCGGCAAGAGCGACCACCTCCTGGGAACATTCAGGATGGACAACGATCCTTGCATCGGGGTATTTCTCCTTCATCTTCCGGATATGTTCGGTCCGAAACCGGGTGTGCACAAGGCAGTACCCATTCCATAGAATCAACCTGGCTCTTTTTATTCTATCCGGCCTATTGCCGCCGAGGGGTTTGTTGGGATTCCACAGGATCATCTCGTCCGGGGGGATACCCATCCGATTTCCGGTGTTCCGGCCTAAGTGCTGGTCGGGAAAGAAGAGGATCTTATCGCCCCGGCTGAAGCCCCATTCCATCGCTGTCAGGGCGTTTGATGAAGTACAGACGACCCCTCCATTGCGGCCGCAAAAGGCCTTGAGCTCGGCGTCCGAGTTCATATAAACAACGGGAATAACCCTGTCGGAGCCGATATTTGATAGGAGCTCTTCCCAGGCCGTCCCCACGTTATGAATATCCGCCATTTCGGCCATCGGACACCCGGCCTCATCATCCGGGATTTGGACAATCTGATGGGGCTGGGACAGGATATCCGCACTCTCGGCCATGAAATGAACACCGCAGAATACGATGTATTGAGCCGCCTTGTCGGCTGCCGCCTTTTGCGAAAGTCCGAAGGAGTCTCCCCGGTAATCGCCTAAGCCCACGATCTCCTTCCGCTGGTAGTGGTGGGTTAGGATAAGCAGCCGTTCTCCCAGATCCTTTTTATGGGCTCTAATCTTGTCTATAAGCTCTGTTTCGATCAATTTTTTGATTCCTCAAGGACCGGGCTATTTTCGATAATCCGGATACTGTCACCGCACCGTATTTTACCTCCCTCCAGGACACGGGCGAAAACACCTTCCTTAGGCATGATGCAATCCCCGGCCTGGTAATAGATGGCGCACCTGTTGTGGCACTCCTTACCGATCTGGGTGATCTCTACCAGTGCAGAATCTCCGAGCTGAACCTTCGTCCCTACCGGAGTCC
>CAYTUL010000284.1:0-5926 GCA_964441135.1 uncultured Desulfobacteraceae bacterium
ATTATAAGCAATGTCCGGCTTAGGATGTTGCAGTATGATATTTCATTTCAAGGGGATATCATTAAAAAAACCATGAGGTATAAGGTATACGGTATAGGGTCTAAGGAAAATCAAATGAACCCTGAATTTTAAACCGTGGACCTCGTACCTTTTCTTTATAACGCAGTCGGATAATCCTAACCTCCGCCTTGCGAAATCTTCGACCGGCCTAAAAGACCGGGTTTCTTACATCAAATGAAAAAGCCACACCGGAGGTATACATCCCATGGACATACAGGAGATCACACAGAAGGTTGAAAAAGAAAGCGTCGTCCTCCGACAGATCATGGCGGAGATAGAGAAAGTGGTGGTCGGGCAAAAAAAGCTCATGGAAAGAATGCTGATAGGGCTTTTGTGCGATGGCCACATTCTCTTAGAAGGGCTTCCCGGCTTAGCCAAAACAACGGCCGTAAAGACCTTAGCCGCTGCCATCCGGACCACTTTCCAGAGAATACAGTTCACGCCGGATCTCCTCCCTGCCGATATCCTGGGAACCCAGATATACAGGCCCGACAACGCCTCTTTCGAGCTGAAGAAAGGGCCGATTTTTCACAATATTATTCTTGCCGACGAGATTAACAGGGCCCCGGCCAAGGTACAGAGCGCCCTGTTGGAGGCCATGCAGGAACGGCAGGTAACCATCGGAGAAGATACCTTTAAGCTGCAGAATCCTTTCCTGGTTCTCGCCACCCAGAATCCCATCGAACAGGAGGGGACATACCCCCTTCCCGAGGCCCAGATAGACCGCTTTATGCTCAAGATCAGGGTAGGATATCCGACAGCCTCCGAGGAGAAGGAGATCATGGAGAGGGTTTACGCCAACGCCGCAGAGACCGTTAACGGGGTGGTGGAGGTATCCGCCATCGAATCGGCAAGGGAAATCATGCGGTCCGTCCATATGGAAGAAAAGATCACGGACTATATCGTCAATATTTCCAGGGCCACGAGATACCCGGAAGAGTTCGGCCTGGATATCGGTTCCATGATCAGTTACGGGGCGTCTCCGAGGGCCTCCATTTGGCTCGGTCAGGCCGCTAAGGCCCACGCCTTCTTAACGGGACGCGGGTATGTGACTCCCCAGGACGTCAAGTCCATGGCCCCGGACATACTCAGGCACCGGATAATCCTCAGTTATGAGGCTGAGGCGGAAGGAAAAAGCAGCGACGACCTTATCGAGACCCTGCTTGAACGGATAGAGGTCCCCTGACATGCTCTCCGAGGAACTCCTGCAGAAGATCCAGAGATTTCACTTCAAGACCAGGCGATTGGCCAACGACCTCTTTGCCGGCCAGTATGAAAGTGCCTTCAAGGGACAGGGAATAGAGTTTTTGGAGGTCCGGGAGTATCAGCCCGGAGATGATGTGCGAAATATCGACTGGAATGTCTCCGCCAGATATGGGCATCCCTTTGTAAAGGTCTTTCACGAGGAGAGGGAATTAACCGTCGTACTGCTACTGGATCTTTCCGGCTCCAACCTCTTCGGCACGAGAAAAAAGTTAAAAAGGGAGCTTTTGGCCGAGGTGGCCGGTATGCTGGCATTCCTGGCCATAAGGACCAATGATAAGGTGGGGGCCATCCTTTTCAGCTCTCAAGTGGAAAAGTACATCCCGCCGAAAAAGGGGGCCTCCCATGTATGGCGCCTGATAAAGGAGATATTTACCTATGAGCCTGCGGATCTTCAAACGGGCATTGATTCGGTACTGAAATACCTTAATAGGGTGGTCAAACGCCATTCCATCGTGTTCCTCATATCAGACTACATGGATCAGGGCTTTGACACCTCCCTGAAACTTACGGCCAAAAAGCATGACCTGACCGTTATACGCATCACGGACCCCGCGGAGGAGGTATTCCCGGATGCGGGGCTTATGACGATCCGGGATCCCGAATCCGGACAATTCGTGTGGATCAATACGCGGGACAGGGGCCTGAAAGAGAGATGGCGGGTTGAAAGGACGCGGCAGGATAACCACCTGAAGGATCTTATTAGACGGTCCGGCGCGGATCTGGTGGAACTCTCAACCGACGGACCCGTGGTGGAACCCCTGACCCGGCTTTTCGATCAGAGGAGAAGGAGGATGTAGTGAAAGGCACAGCCGCAGTCGCCAGAGGCTATGGCGTGCCAAGGGGCACAAGGCATAAGGCGCAGGGAATAGGATGAGGAAAGGTCAGACAGGCTCCATGAAAAGGAAGAATAACAGGATACATATACCACACGTTCGCCACCTTGCGATTCTCTTCATCATGGTGATCCTCTGTTATCCGGAGGCCCTACCGGCCCGGGATGTTCCCAATCCTCAAGAACCGGGCCTGACCGCATCCCTAAATAAGGAGTCGGTTCCTGTGGGTGGCATTGTGGAGCTGACCCTCTCCTTTCATCTTCCCGAGGGGGCAAAGATCGGATCTCCTCCGGAGATAAAGGGCCTTGAGGGTTTAACCGTCCTCGAAAGGGAGACTGGAGAGGGGACAATCAGGTTACGGCTTCTCGTGGACAAGTTAGGCTCCTGGAAAACGGGTGAAATATCCCTGTCCTATAGGGACAGGAATGGGCAACCTTCGGCACTGAAGACCGGTCCCCTGTCCGTAACCGTCCTTTCAAATCTGGGCGAAAAACCCGAGGAGGCCCGGCTCAAACCCATTCAGGATATTATACCGGTGAGTCCTTTCTGGATGAAGGTCCGGTCTTGGCTTATCCTTTTATTAATCGTCATCCTGATCGGTCTGGGTCTGTTGTACGTGTACAGAAGACGTAAAATCCGCAGCCTTACCGCCGAGTTAATGGATCCGCCGCACGTCAGGGCGAGGAGGGAGCTTTCTGAATTAGAGGCCCGGATGCTGTTCGAGAAGGGGGATGTGAAGGCCTTCTACTTCAGATTCTCGGAGATCATAAGACAGTACTTAGAGAGTCTTCGAGGATTTCACGCCGTTGAATACACAACGGAGGAGATCGCCTCCCGAATACGGGAAGAACAGGATCGGATACTCCTGCCGCTGCTCAGACAGGCCGACCTTGCCAAATTCGCGGAAAATAGGCCGTCATCCGGCCGAAAGGATGAAGAGGTAAAGACGGTCCTCTCCTATATTGAGCGGACCTGCGCGACCTTTGAAAACGATATCCGGCAGGATACCCCGGGGGGGAATGTACGATGATGTTCCGGTTCGCCTACCCGGCCCTTTTCTCCCTGTTGGTCGTCGCGGCCGCCTGGTTTGTCTATACCTTCCGGAGGAGAGCTCCCAGCATAACATTTTCCACGGCCTCCCAGTTGGCCCAAATCTCGGGAAGCAACGGCAGGCTTCTGGCCAGGGTGCCTGTTTTGCTCAGGGCTTTTTGCCTTGTCCTGCTGATTATCACGGCGGCAAGGCCTCAATTATACAATGTATCTAAAGAAATCCGGTCCCCTGGCGTGGATATTATCCTTTGCTTAGACACCTCCGGGTCCATGCAGGCTCTTGATTTTCAATTGAAGGGCAAACCCGTAACGAGGCTCACCGCCGTTAAGAAGGTGGTGACGGACTTTATTAAGAAGAGGGAAATGGACAGGATAGGCCTGGTCGTTTTTGGTGAGGAGGCCTTTACCCAGTCACCGCTCACATTGGACAAGGGACTGCTTTTGGAGCTTGTTGACAGGATGAAGATCGGGATGGCCGGTGACCGGACAGCCATAGGATCCGCCATTGCCATAAGCGGCAAACGTCTGAAAAATCTTAAGTCGAAGTCAAAGATTATCATCCTGCTGACCGACGGGAGAAACAACGCCGGGGACATTACCCCGGAGCAGGCCGCGGAGGCGGTTCACGCCCTGGGTATCAAGATATACAGCATCGGTGTCGGCGGGACGGGCCCCGCCCCCTTCCGGGTGAAAACGGTTTTTGGAACGCGTATCATAAACCAGAGGGTCGATCTTGACGAATCCACCTTAAAAAAGATAGCGGAAATCGGAAAGGGGAGATACTTCAGGGCCGCCGACAGTGAAAGGCTGTCCGAGATTTATAATATTATAGACAAGGAAGAGAAGACGGAGGTCAAGGTGAAGGAGTTTTTTCATTTCCGTGAGCTCTATCCCTTTTTTCTTATTCCGGCGCTGATAATCCTCGGGATGGAAATCTTGCTGAAAACAACGGTATTGAGGACGATTCCATGACATTCGCTCGTCCATGGGTGTTCCATTTTCTCTGGTTTCTGCCGCTGACGTGGATCCTCCTGATCATTTACGGAAGGCAAAAGAAGAAAACCCTCGACATGATAGCGGATCCCGAAATGCTGTCAATGATAAGCGGCAGGGATCTCAAGGGAAGAAGATTCCTGAAGGGATCCTTTCTCTTATTGAGCATGGGTTTCATGATCGTGGCCCTGGCAGGGCCGCGCTGGGGGAGTCATTATCAGGAGGTAAGCCGGAAGGGGGTGGACATCATGATCCTCGTGGATGTCTCGCCCAGCATGATGGTGGAAGATGTCAAGCCCAACCGGCTTGAGCGGGCCAGGCGCGAAATCCTGGATTTTCTCCGGGTTGTGCAGGGAGACCGGGTCGGCCTTATCGCCTTTTCCGGGGCCGCCTTTGTCCAGTGTCCCCTGACCCTGGACTATATGGCCCTCCAGATGTTTCTGAATACGCTGAACCCGGACCTTATTCCGGTTCCCGGTACAGATCTCGGCGCGGCCATTGATGCCGGTGTTTCCTCCTTTGATTTTAAGACGGAAACGGATAAGGTTATACTCCTTATTACCGACGGGGAGGACAACGAGAACAGGGGGAGAGAAGCCGCTCAAAGGGCGTCCGAAAAATCAGTCAAGATCTTTGTTTTCGGCATCGGCGAACCGTCCGGGGGTCCGATCCCCGCCGCCGGCGGGAAGGGCGGATTCATGAAAGATGAGCAGGGGAACCTGATCCTTTCCAGGCTCGACGAGGAAGGCCTGAAGGAGATCGCCGACAGGACAGGGGGTAATTATGTCCGGTCCGTGTCGGGGGATCTTGATCTGGACATGCTCTATTTTGAGGGTATACGGACCAAGACAGAGGCCAGGACACTAAAGAGCGGGAAGCTGAAGGTATATGAGGAGAGGTTCACCCTTTTCCTTGTTGCGGCCTTTCTTTTCCTGATACTCGAAGGAATTCTTCAGGAGAGGGAAATCCATGTTCTCTGAACATGGTCAGAATTCCCAGGCTTTGCCATTGGAATGAAACAATACAGGTTTCAGTGTTCAGGTTTCAGGTGTCAGGGAAAACCAAATTCGAAACCCGAATCCTATATTTTCCTGAAACCTGAACACTGACACCTACGATGTTCCTGAAACCCGGGCTATTCAAGGAGTGGAGTGATGAATTTGGTAAAGTATGTCGCAGGCATAACAGTCTTTTTATTGTTTTTTCCGGGTACCGTTGCAAAAGCCGCGGATGATCCCGATGCGCTATACAGGCAGGGCAAGTACGCGGAGGCCGAGAAATCCTATGCCCGTTCGGATATGGATAACCCGAAGGATATCCGCTTTCGATATAACCGGGGATGTGCGGCCTTCCAGAATTCCGACCTCAAGGCGGCCTCGGCCTCCTTCTCCAGTGTCATGAGGAGAGCGAATGATGACCGGATAAAGTTCAAAGCGGCCTATAATCTCGGAAATACGGCCTTCAAACAGGGTGATTTCCAGTCGGCCGCGGATTTTTACAGGCAGGCCATTAAGATGAATCCGGATAACCCTGACAGTCGTTACAACCTTGAGCTGGCCCTGAGAGAAATTGAGAAGCAGAAGAAAAAGGAGCAGGAGGAACAGGAAAAGAAACAGAAGCAGGGCACAGGGGATCAAAAAAACAAAGAGGACGCGTCAAAATCCGGGGAGAAGAAAAAAGGTTCGGACAATAAGTCCGGAGAGAAACGCAATTCGGAAAAGAAG
>CAYTUL010000285.1:0-5922 GCA_964441135.1 uncultured Desulfobacteraceae bacterium
GTATTGCACTCATTCGCGTCCAGGACGTGGGTCGCGCCAAGCTCCCGAGCCAAATCAAGCCGCGACTTTACGATGTCCACGGCGATCAGGGGATATGCCCCGGCAAGGCGACCGGCCATGATCGCGCTAAGCCCGACCGCGCCTGCCCCAAATACCACAAGGCCGTCTCTGGGCCCGACCTTCAATGTGTTAAGGATAGCGCCTGCACCGGTTATGACACCGCATGGTATCGCGGCAAGCATTTCCGGCGGGTGATCACCATTTACCGGAACAACATCCCGTTCCAGAGTGATCGAATGGGTGCAAAAGGAAGACTGTTGAAAAAAAGCGCCGGATATCCTTTTATTATCCATTGTGATCGTTTTTGACTGGTCGAGACGTGTGCCGGCGAAGCTCAAGGAAATTGCATGGTCACAAATATATGCCCGCCCCTCTATGCAGTTAGGGCATATCCCGCAGAAAGGATAAGAAATGATCACCCTGTCCCCAGGCTTGACCCTGCTTACCATTGAGCCGACAGCTTCGACCACACCTGTGCCTTCGTGGCCAAATACCGCGGGTAAGGGTGTGATGTTCTGTGCTATCATATCCGTATGGCAGACGCCGCTAGCCTCGATACGCACTAAAATTTCATCATGACGCAGATCGTCGAGTTCGACTGTTTTGAAAGAAAAGGGGCCCCCTGAAGTGTGGATCACCGCTGCCGTGGCTTTTGTTGTCATGATTTCTTCTCCTTTTCATTCCTCATCGTTCTGATTCCACAGGCCTATATCTCCCATGGCCAGCGCCATCCTCTTAAGCTCCTCCCTCTTGGGACGATAAAAGTACATGGCCAGCGCCGAAACACAGATAAATACGTAGAGGGTTTGAAAGGTATCGCCAATCAAAAAAAGTACAAAACCATAAATCCCAATAGCCTCGCAAAGGGCACAGAGTATAAGCATAGCTGTTGTATATTTGGCGAGGAATGGGGGTTGATTCAAAACCGGCCGTGATTCAGGAGTACGGGACCCGGAATGGTCCTGACGAATCCTGAGGAGGGATTTCCGCAGTAAATAGGTGATTAACAATGTGGCTGCAGCCACGACATAGAGGATCCTCCTCAATTTACCGAGGGGAAAGTCCAGGCTCGCTCCCCCCCTGAACTCCGCGACAAGCAGGTGACAGACAAGCACATAAATGAACAGGGTCAGAAACATGCCCCCCCAGATAATCCACAGGGTCCGCATTCCTTTCTCGATCGCCTCACTATGATCATTCTTCGCCATATCGACCTCCCTGTTTTCTACAAACCGGATATTTTTCATGTTTTTGTAATAGTTAAGCCCTTTGAAAAAAGGCAATAACCCCTTTTTAGCCGACTTTCATCCCTGAAAAGGGATTACTGAGTCCCCGAATATTCGAAAAGGGTTAAATAGCTACATATTATTTTATTTTTGAATATTTCGCTAATTTTGTATAGTATAAAATCAGAGCGATCTCAAATTATTCTAAATCTTCCTTTTATTTAATGATTAACGAATCAGGGAATAGACTAACATCTGGATAATGTGAGACATTTCCGTCTCGTTTTCTTAGTGGGCATCTGTTTCTGCCGGGGGTACTTTTTTATATGTCGATTCGTAACAGCTATCTTGGCATACTGTCTTATCGAGTTCTCACGCGTGCGGGTTTGCCCATCGTCGGACGTTTTTTTAAGACCCCCAATCAACTGACCTTCCTTGGTTTGGGTTTTGCCTTAACGGTTCCCTTCGGTTTTTATGTGGATCCGGTTTTTGGATTATCCCTTATGGTTCTATCCGGTTTTTTTGATATGATGGACGGCGTAATGGCAAAAGCTCAAGACAATCAAACACGATTCGGCGCCCTTTTGGATTCCAGCTTCGATAGGGTCTCGGACCTTTGTTACCTCATGGGATTCTGGATCCTGTTCTGGGGAACGGGACGGGAAACCCCGGCAGCCGTGTTCACCTTTATCGCTTCTGTATTCACATTCATGATCAGCTATATTAAAGCAAGAGCCGAAGGGCTCGGGGGTAGCATCAAAAAAGGCCTGATGGAAAGAGGGGTTCGCCTTCCTTATTTGATCCTGTGGGCGTTATTGATTGCCCTTTTTCATAATCATCATGAAACGATTTTATGGATTGGTTTGATTCTTTTTTGTGTACTGACCTTGGTAACTGTTCTTCAGAGGCTTCTTGAAATTCGATTGAGATTCGTGGAGGGTGACGGTCTATGAAAAGCATCAAAATAGCGATCGTAGGGGTTGGAAATTGTGCGAGCTCCTTGATCCAGGGAATTTACTATTATCGAGAAAGATCGGATCAGGCTCCAATCGGCATTATGCATTGGGAAATCGGAGGATTCAAGCCCGGTGAGATAGAAGTTGTCGCTGCCTTCGACATTGATAAACGCAAGGTGGGTAAAGATGTTAATGAGGCCATCTTTTGCCATCCGAACTGCACAACCGTTTTTTCTCCTGATTTATCTGCATCGGGAGTAAGGGTCCATATGGGGAGAATAATGGATAGTATCTCCGATCACATGAAGGAATACGATGAAAAATTTACTTTTGTCGTTGCGGACCACCCCGAATCCGACCACGACACAGTTACCCGGATTCTTAAGGCAAGCGGGACGGAAGTTCTTCTTAATTACCTGCCTGTAGGTTCGGAAGAGGCCGCCAAATTCTATGCTGAGTGCGCACTCGAAGCGGATGTGGCTTTCATTAACTGTATGCCGGTTTTCATAGCCAGCACGCCGCAATGGGCGGCCCGGTTTGAGGAAAAAAACATTCCCCTGATCGGAGATGATATTAAATCGCAAATAGGGGCGACCATTATCCATCGGGTTTTAACGGATCTGTTTAAGAAAAGGGGGGTCAAGCTTGAACGTACCTATCAGCTTAATACCGGGGGGAATACCGATTTTCTGAACATGTTGAACCGTCATCGGCTGCTTTCAAAAAAGGAATCCAAAACAGAAGCGGTACAATCCGTAGCAGCCTGCCGTCTGGATCCGGAGGACATCCACATCGGTCCCAGTGATTACGTTCCGTGGCAGAAGGACAACAAGGTGTGTTTTATCCGTATGGAAGGGAAACTCTTCGGTGATGTCCCCATGAATATTGAATTGCGGCTGTCAGTGGAGGATTCGCCCAACTCCGCCGGGGTGACCATCGATTCCATTCGCTGTGCCAAGCTTGCCCTGGATCAGGGGAGGGGGGGCGCCCTGATCGGACCCTCGAGCTACTTCTGCAAACATCCGCCCCGCCAGTTTTCTGACGATGAAGCATTTCAGATGACGGAAAGCTTTATTTCCGAGTATTCCTGACAACAACCAATCCACCAAAATCCAACATCAAACTCCTATATCGGCAGTAATGGTCATGGATTTTGGTCCATCCTGGGCACCATCAAGGTGTTAGATGCAATGTTCTGCTACACGTCTTCCATATAGGGGTATCGAGGATTTTTGGGGGGCAAAAAATTTTCTTTTATTGTCCGGATGGATACCCATCGCAGCATATTGAAGATAGTTCCCGCCTTATCATTGGTACCCGATCCTCTTGATCCTCCGAAAGGTTGCTGTCCCACGACGGCACCGGTGGGTTTGTCATTGATATAGAAATTGCCCGCGGCATATTCCAGGCGCGTGGTAATTCGCTCAATCGCATATCTGTCCTCAGAGAAAACCGAACCCGTTAGGGCATAGGCCGATGTCCGATCAAGGATATCCAGGGTTTCATCGAAACATTCACCCTCATAGACATAAACGGTCAGGACCGGACCGAAAAGTTCTTCTCTCATGGTTATATAATCCGGCTTCCGGGCTAAAATAATGGTGGGATTAATAAAGTAGCCCTCATTTTTATTATAGGTCCCTCCAAAGAGAATTTCCGCCTCCCCGGACTCGCGGGCACCTTCAATGTAAGCCGCCAGTTTATCGAAGGCATCTTCATCTATTACGGCGTTTAAAAAGTGTGTAAAGTTCTCCGGAGGACCGATAGTGAGTGAGTTCACATCCGAAAGAATGCGTTCCTTGAGTATCGGCCACAGGGACATAGGAATATAGGCCCTGGAGGCCGCTGAACATTTCTGTCCCTGGTACTCAAAGGCCCCGCGAGTCATGGCTGTTGCGACCGCCTCAGGATCGGCGCTCGAATGAACAAAAATGAAGTCCTTTCCCCCTGTTTCGCCGACGATTCGAGGATATGACCTGAATTTTTGAATGTTTTGACCGATATTTTTCCATATGCTTCGGAATACGTCCGTGGATCCGGTAAAGTGGACCCCTGCAAAATCAGGATGATCGAAAACAACCCTGGCCGCGTCGGGACCGTTAACCAGGACCAGGTTAATCACGCCCTCCGGAAGGCCCGCTTTCTGGAGCACCTCCATGATCACATGCGCGGAATAGACAGCGTTCTTGGAAGGTTTCCAAACCACCGTATTGCCAAGCATGGCCGGGGCCGCAGGCAGGTTGCCTGCAATGGAAGTGAAATTGAACGGGGTTAGGGCCAGAACAAACCCTTCCAGGGGGCGGTAGTCATTATAATTCCATGTGCCTTCGGCCGATTCGGGCTGCAGCTTGTACATATCTGTTACGGCTTTTACCCCGAACCGGAAAAAGTCGGCGAGTTCGCAGGCCGCATCGATCTCGGCCTGAAATATATTCTTTGACTGCCCCAACATGGTGGCGGCGTTTATCCTCGCGCGATAAGGTCCGGCGAGGAGATCGGCCGCCTTAAGGAAAACCGCCGTGCGATGTTGCCAACCCAAACCCGCCCAGGTTGCCTTCGCCCTCAGGGCTGCCCGGATCGCCTTTTCTACATGGGTCTCGTCCCCCTTATGGTAATACCCGAGAAGATGAGACAGATCATGAGGAGGTCTGATCTCGACCCTCTTACCCGTGTAAACGGGTTCACCATCTATCATCATGGGGATATCGGCCTCGGTGTTGCGCAGTTCCTTCAACATTGTTTTGACCCCGGCCCTCTCCTTTGAACCGGGTTCATAGGATAGGACCGGTTCATTTTTTGGTTCCGGTGTGTTATAGAATCCGCTGACCATATGTTCACCTGATGATGGGGATGCCGGGGTATCAACGATTGGCGGTATTAGGAATAGGTTACTCCGTCCGATTAGCCCTGAAAGGAATCCTTTTTCTTTAATGAAGCACCGTTCTAAGTCGCGGCACTATGACAGGAAGAACATTTGATATAGGGGGCGACCGTCGATTTTCCGGACTTTCTTAAGGTCCTATGACACCCTTTACAGTTCGTATGATAGGCAATTCGCAGTTTATATTGCCTGTCATCCTCTGTTTTTAAAGGATCATGGCACCCCTTGGCCCCGCAGCCCTTTACATCTTCCCCTTCCTTCCATACATTTTTCCCGTCCACATACTCATGGTGGCATTCTTCGCAGGAAATAGGCTCGCCATCGGGATTGACGTAACCGTTTTCATGTCTCCGGTGATTGAATAGGACCGGTGCCATTTTTTCTTTTTTAAAACTTCTATTTTTAATCAACAACACCTGGAGATGACATTTACTGCAATCCGCGTATGCCCCGATTTCACCCCTGTAGATATCCCGTTCTTTATGGCATGTTCTGCAATTCAAATGAAACGCGGTCGTCAGCTTCATAACGTTATCCTTCTTTGTGACCGGATCATGGCACTCGCCGCATTTCTCTGTTTTTACCCAGGGAGACCAGATATTTTCTTTCTCATCATTGTATTCATGATGACATTCCCAGCAATCCACTTGATATTCCAGCGCATGCCTTTTATGAGAAAAAATCACAGGCCCCTGTCTCTCCTTTTCATAGTTCAAATTATAAAGCGTGATTCGATCGTATTCCTCTATGATATCCGATCCTTCGTACTCACTTATATCCATTGCCTTCCTGTCTTGAT
>CAYTUL010000286.1:0-5921 GCA_964441135.1 uncultured Desulfobacteraceae bacterium
AAAAGGTGCTGGCCAAGGCTGTAGACAAAGAGCCAGAAAGTCATGATCGTGTAATTGGGTGAAAGAAAGCCGATGAGGATTGTGCCTGCCAGGCCCAGGAGCATGGAGATGGCCCCGAGCCGGCGGCTACACAGAAACCAAAGCCCGGCGGATATAAAGACAACAAGTAATCCGGGCAATTCCCTGGGGAATTCAAGAAAAGATCTTTGGAAACCGCTGAGGTGGAAACGGTCGTCAAGGAAATTATTGAATATGGAATCAAAGATACTGTAGGCGATACCCATCATAAATGATGCGGCAATGAACAGCTTCAGTTCTCTCGATATGCGGGATATATGGGAGGCCGGACGAGTCACCCGAATTTTTTCCTCCAGTTTTTATCCTTTTTCCGACAAGGGAAATCCTTTGTACAACTTATAAAAAGAGGGCCAAATGCTTAATATTGACAAATACCTATTGGGACATGGATCTGTCAGGATTAAGGATTTGACCCCTCAATGAAACCGTGTTTTTGAGAGGATCGACTATAGAAGAAAGATTTCCGATAGTCAAGGAAAAGGGACCTGCAGAATTCAGGACCTGTTCGTTATTATCTTGTGCAGGCTGCTTGTCTTTATTATCATATACACAAATGAAACTTCGGGAGGTTATGAAAAATGAGTACACACTATGAAGTCATGAATCCATGGGCGGAGATCGACCCTGTACCTGTAAGGGGTATTTCTCCAAGGTTAAATGAAATAACAGGGAAGACCATCGGCTTTTTTCTGAACTCAAAGATTGCCGCCGAACCGATGTCTGAAATAATAGAAGAAAAGCTTAAGGAGAGATACCCGTCGTCGAACTTCAGCCGCTTCGTGCGTATTCCGAATATCTCTATGGCGGAAACACCCGATAGGGAAAAGTACATGGAATGGATTAAGGGTGTGGACGCGGTTATCTATACACATGGTGACTGAGGCTCCTGTACAAAGTACCTTGTGTACGATGCAATCCTCGCTGAGGAATTGAATAAACCGACGGTAGTCCTGGCCAACAGCGATTTCTTTACGGATGCCAAATCCGCGGCATCCGGCAGAGGAGTCCCGATACGGATCATATCGGAATCTGTTCCTCCCGAATGTACCGTAAGAGAACAGATCGGGACCGGGGTCACATCGGCCATGGACGATATCATGGCTTCATTGACGACGCCCTTATCCGGGGAAGAAAAATCACCGGCGCCAAAGGAAATTGAGAAGCAACAGAGAATCGTATTTAAGGGCACGCTAAAAGATATCAACCGCTTCTTTTATAAAAGGGGCTGGACCGATGGTTTTCCCATCATTCCACCCACTGAGGAAGAAGTGGCGGAGATGCTCACCGGAACCGATCTTCCTCCGGATCATGTTGTGGCAAAGATCATTCCCCGAATGGGTAAGGCGACCGTGGAAAAAATCGCTGTAAACGCGGTTATGGCGGGTGCGCTTCCGACCTATATGCCGGTTTTACTCGCGGGCATCCAGGCCCTTCTCGAACCGGCAATTGCCTTTGGTACCACTGAAGTCAGTACCGCCTCCTGGGTCCCCTTCTGGATCATTAACGGGCCGATACGCCATGATCTTCATGTGAACTGCGGTTCCGGCGTTTTAAGCCCGGGTGATATCGCCAATGCCACTATCGGACGCGCCATGGGTTTTATAGTGAAAAACATAGGTGGAGCACGCAAGGGCATCGAGGACATGGGCATATATGGAAATCCCGGAAAATATACCATGGTCAGCGGGGAGGATGAAGAGGGGAGCCCCTGGGAGCCGCTGCATGTGCAACAGGGTTTCGACAGGGGGGACAGTTGTATAACTCTCTCATTTCCTACGGCCACTTCCCAGGCCCCCACCTTCGGATCTGACGGGGATTCGATAATACGAAGTATCATTTCTACCGTCAGCGACCGTCAGGTTACCATCATGATGAATAAACAGCATGCCAGGGCCTTGGCTGAAGGAGGATGGACGAAAAGAGAAATCGCGGAATACATCTTTGAGTATGCGAGGAGACCGGCCATTAATAGCCAGGAATACTGGGGCCAGTGGTTGCCGGAAAGGAGGCGGCAGCCTTTAAATCCCGACTACCCGGTCGCCACCTTTCGCAGTCCCGATTGGATTCGTGTCCTCGTCGCCGGGGGAGCCGGCGCCCTTTTTACAAAACTGGTCACCGGAGGGACCGGCTGGGTAACGAAAAAAATCCGGTTGCCTTCAAACTGGAATGAAATAGTAGCCAAATACAGGGATATCGTACCCACGTACCTGAGATATTAATGCATGAAAACCGGCCCGTGTGCACGTCCACGAGACTCGCGGTATCTTTCCTGATGATCGGAAGAACCAAAGCCGATGCAGTAGGATTAAGAAAGGGGGACCGTGTCACGGGCAAATTAATCGGACTCCGGAATAATGTCTGAAATAGAGACCTAAAGCTTCTTAATTTTCACAGAACTTACTTTAAATTCTGGAATTTTGGCTAAAGGGTCGAGAGCTTCCGCATTCGTCAAGATATTGCTTGGGTTTTCTCCGAAATGAATGGGAAGGAAAAGGGTCCCAGGTTCCAATGATTTCGTCAGCCTGGCCGGTGCTTCCATTTCACCCCTGCGAGATGAAATGAGAATAATGTCACCTTCTCTTATACCTTTGTCCCTGGCATCCTTTGGATGGATATCTATATAACCCGTCGTCTGCTCCGTATCTAAGTGAGGAGATATTCTCGTCATAGTACCGGTGTGAAAGTGGGAAAACATTCGACCTGTTGTAAGAAAAAAAGGATACTCTTCATCAGGTACCTCGACCGGTGGTCTGTAATGAACGGTGTGGAATTTCCCTTTTCCCCTGGAAAATCTCTCTTTATGAAGGTAAGGTGTTCCAGGGTGGTCTTTATCCGGGCATGGCCACATCAATCCGTTTATTCCCAACCGCTTATAGTTCATACCGCCATAAAGCTTTGATGTGAGAGCCGCTATTTCCAGAAAAATCTCTTCGGGGTTATCGTATTCCATGGGATAGCCCATGGCACTGGACAATTTACAAATGATTTTCCAATCGGGAAGGGCACTACCCACAGGCTCGACGGCCTTGTGTATTCGCATGCATCGACGTTCTGTATTGGTAAAAGTCCCTTCTTTCTCGGCGACAGAAGCAGCCGGGAACACGGCGTGGGAAACCTGAGCCGTCTCCGACAGGAAAAGGTCCTGGGTCACAAGGAACTCCAATTCCTTTAGGGCATGATTGAAATGATTCCAATCCGGGTCACTTAGCTTTGGATTCTCGCCGATCACATAGAGGGCCTTGAGCTTTCCTTTTAGCATGGCAGGTACCATGTCTGTAATGGTCATCCCGACCTGATCCGGAATGGGTCTTCCCCATGCCTTTGAGAATACATCATGAACGGCCGGGTCCGTGACCGGTTGATATCCCGGCAGTACGTTGGGCAAACCGCCCATATCGCAGGCCCCCTGGACATTATTCTGGCCCCTCAAGGGATTGACGCCCGCGTTCGGAACGCCCACATTCCCGCAAAGGAGAGCCAGATTACAGCATGCCTTCACATTATCCACGCCGGTCGTATGTTGTGTGATTCCCATGGCATAGAGAAGGGCCGCAGGTGAATGGGTCCCATAAAGCTCGGCCATCTTTTCCAGCTCATCCGGACCCACACCTGTGATGGCTTGAACCTTCTCAGGGGTATAAGAAGCCAGGATTTCTTCGAGATCATGGTAACCCTCGGTCCTTTCCTCGATATATGCCTTTGCCTGCCAGCCCTTCTGGATAATGATATGCATCATGCCGTTAAGCAACGCCACATCCGTGCCAAGGCGATGATTGACGGCCACATCCGCAAAACGTGAAAGAGGGATAGTTCTCGGATCAGCTATGATCAATTTCGCCCCTTTCTCCTTGGCCCGGATGATTCTGCGCGCGATGAGCGGGTGACACGCCGTTGTATTGGATCCGATAACAAAGATGCAGCCGGAATTTTCCATTTCCGAGATGGAATTGGTCATGGCTCCACTGCCGAATGCCGCGGCAAGACCTGCCACAGTGGAAGAATGTCAGAGACGGGCGCAGTGGTCCACATTGTTGGTGCCGATGCAGGCCCTTGCAAATTTCTGAGCCAGATAGTTTTCCTCGTTGGTCATTTTCGCCGAAACAAGGACACCTACGCTGTCCGGTCCATGATTTTCAATGATGGCCTTGAATTTTTCCGAGGCATAATCGATGGCCTTGTCCCATGTCACGGGACGAAAGTGTCCGTTCATTTTTACCAGGGGTTGCTTCAGACGATTGGCGCTGTTCACATGTTCATGGAGGTTCCAGCCTTTAATACATAACTTCCCCTCGTTCACAGGGTGTGTTTTCATGGGCATGGTTCCCACAACCCTGCCGTCCACAACCTGGAACAGCAGCCCGCACCCTACGCCGCAATAGGAACACACGGAAGGTACGATTTTATAATCCATGAAATTTTACTCCTTTCGATTCCATAGGGCCGTTAAACGGCCTTCATTTTTTTCGGTTCAAGGGTGACCTCGTCACCGAGTACATGAAAGGGCGATTGGGCCGATGTCGTACCACTCTTATAATCAAAGATATCCGCGACAATCTGGTTTACCTTCCGGTAGAGGAGCCGCAAGGGAATATCCACCGGACATGCCTCCTCGCAGAGACCGCAATCAATGCACCGGCCGGCCATGTGTACCGCCCTCACGAGGTGGAAGATGGGGACCTCGACCGGAAGGTCACCTGTTTCAATCAGGTCGGGATGCTCCAGACTGCAGTCCTTACAGAAGCAGACCGGGCAAATATTCCTGCACCCATAACATTTGATGCACTTTTCAAACTCATAGGACCACCTGTTGAACCTTTCCACCTGACTAAAATTTTCAAAATCCTCGATCGTCATATGATTATCTATCCCCTTGGCCCTTTTTTCGACACCTGAGCTCCCATGCTCAAGGTAGGAGCATGCCGGGTGCTCTTTGAGCATGGATGGACAGCAGTTCAGAGAAACGGTTTCCACATGGAGAGGATCGATTTGATTCTGGATATAAAGCACGTTCAGGGCCCTTTGATTACAGTCCCGAGCGAGGATCCCGATCTTCAGGTCCGGATCTTGCTCAATGAGTTTCATGGCTATCTTTTCCAATGGATATCGCACGGAGCCATCGATGAGCTTTTCAACATCCTCCATATGCTCTTTTGTAAAAACATGGGGGAGAGGGTGTCCCTCGAACATTATATAGCCAATAAACACATCCACTTTGCCCGTTTCGAGCCATTTTCTCACCTCATCCCGCATAATTATCCTCCCTGTGCAGCCCTGTATGCCTCGAAGAGTTCCGGCTGAAACAGGTCCTGTGGTATTTTACTGCCTGCTGACAAGGGGCTTGGCCCCAGGGCCCTGATTTTTTCCGTAAAATCCGTGACCACCTGTACAAACTTCCCGGCCTCGGCCGATGATATCCATTCCAGGTGCAAGCGACCCTCCAGCCCGATAAAACCGAGCAATTCCTGGAGGAAGGCCACTCTCTTGATCGTCATATAATTACCATACAGGTAATGGCAGTCTCCGATGTGTCACCCCCCTACCAGTATCCCGTCGGCTCCACTTTGAAATGCGCGCAGTATATGGTGGGGAGACACCGTGGCGGAACACATGACCCTGATGGTTCTGATGTTCGGCGGGTATTTCATCCGACTCACTCCAGCAAGATCTGCGGCCCCATAGGCGCACCAGTTGCACATAAAGGCAATGATACGGGGTTCAAATGATTCCATATTCGTTTTAATCTCATTTTTCATTATTCCATCCTTCCTTCATTCCATAACCCGTTATTTCAAACGATTTCCATAAACAACTTACGATTTTAGGCACCCAGAGCACTCCTGATC
>CAYTUL010000287.1:0-5906 GCA_964441135.1 uncultured Desulfobacteraceae bacterium
GTTTGAGATAATCCGAAATAGGAAAAGGAGATTCCTATCTCTTCGTTCATAGGATGGACAAAGAGCCCCAGGTTCATGCCGCCCATGCCCACAGACACCATACTCACCGTGGCAAGGCCCATGACTATATACCAGCCATAAAAAAAGGGCTGTCTTTTTTCATTCATCATATTGACCCCTAATTCGTGTTCATTCAGAAACAGTCCATTCTTAAGCGAAGCCTTCAGCCGTCAGCCAAGTCTATGTTTTTAATGTCTTTTGCTAATAGCGCGCCCGTCCTCGTCCGAAGCCATGGGCTATAGCCGGCGGTGTCCGCAGTAGCCTGCCTGTCCGCCGCATTAGCCTGTTATGGAAGGCGGGATAGGCAGGATGGAAGTCCAAAACCTTAGTTTATGGATGAGCACGAATTATCATTTCCTTTCTGCAAATTGTGAGAAGATCTCCACATGGAAGATATGATAAGATACAATATCTTCAAGATAAAATAAAAAATTATTTGGATTATTGATCCCGGCCATTCAGGCGATGAGGATCGTTTTCCCGGTATCATGCCGCCCGCCGCGGGAAGGTCTTCCGATCCCGGGGCTCCATTCAGGCGGTTACGTTCGGCTGAACTCGCGTTAAAATCTTGCGGGATTCAGGATCTAAGGGCTTGCTCTTCGGTTCGCATTTTTGCTAATCTGTTCAACACATTAACAGGATTCAAATATAGAAGGCTTCCCTTGCTTTGGGAGGGATCAAAGGGGTACCCAGTAATGTAACGCTATGCAAAATCGCAGCTCTTTGTCATCTAATGCCGGGTGACAATGGATAATATTATGAATCCGACATCTCAAACTTGAGTATTATTCGATTTCTTGAAAGGTTGCCTGATTATTAGAAAGGAATTTCCCTAATGGACACTAAGACTTTGAACATGGTTTTCATTTTCGTGTCAATCTCAACCAGCCTTTTATTCACAACATGCTTCGGGCAGGTACAAAAAGATACCGGAATGACCCAAACCACGACGGCAACCAACCGGTATAGAGTCGTGGACACGGGTCAAAATACATTTTTTAATAATTATCAAATCATACCCAGGCCGTCCAAAGGGCAACCTTTTTATGGTCAAGATGCGCAATACATCATTCATGCACCGTCTTACATCGATAATGGCGACGGCACCATTCGTGATCGTGTTACCGGATTAATATGGCAAAAAACATACGAAGTGATGACTTATGAAGAAGCGGTTGAAAGGGTAAAAACATACAACTTAGCAGGGCAAAGGGACTGGCGCATTCCGGCTATCAAAGATCTGTACTCTTTGATCCTGTTCAGTGGTGTTGACGTGAGCAGTAAGGAGATGTCAAAATTACCCAGAGGCGGCATTCCCTTTATTGATACGGATTTTTTTGAATTCAGATACAGCTCCAATGGAGAAAGAGTAATTGATGTGCAAATCCTATCGTCCACCCTGTATCGAGGGACAACAATAGGCGGGCAGCCAACCGTTTTTGGTGTTAATTTTGCGGATGGCAGGATAAAAGGATACCCTCTTTCAGACCCGCGCTCCCGTTCGGGTAAAAAATTTACGGTACGTTTTGTGCGTGGCAATGAGGGATACGGGAAGAATAATTTCAAAGACAATGAAGACGGTACGATTAGCGATTTGGCAACCGGTCTTATGTGGCAACAATCGGATAGTAAAAAAGCCATGTCCTGGGAAGAAGCATTGGCCTGGGCACAAGAGAAAAACAGGGAAGATTACTTGGGCTACAATGATTGGCGATTGCCCAATGCGAAAGAATTGCAGAGCATAGTGGACTACAGCCGGTCGCCACAAAAAACCAATTCGGCGGCAATCGATCCTCTATTTGAGGTAAGCCCAATAAGAGATGAAGGTGGTAAGAAGAATTATCCATTTTATTGGTCTTCCACCACTCACAAACATATCAACAGCGGACGCTCAGCCGTATATGTTTGCTTTGGAGAGGCATTGGGATTTTTTAAACCTCCACACTCTTTTGGCCGCGCAAAATTACAGGATGTGCATGGTGCGGGTGCGCAACGTAGTGATCCCAAAATAGGAAATCCTGATGATTTCCAACAAGGTTTCGGGCCGCAGGGCGATGTAGTTCGAATATATCATTATGTGAGATTGGTGAGAGATATTTAAAATATTAACACGAAGGATGTAATTACCGGTGACTATACTTATATTTATATCGAGGGAACGCGAAAACAGATCCCTGGATTATTCGGTGACAGCTAAAAAGTTACAGGAACCAGATTTTTTGGACCCAAATAATATGTCTGGCAATGTCCTCAGCAACATGTTATATCCACGGTACAGGAAGAAAAAGGAAGGGCAATTTTAATTGGTATGATCTTGGGGCCGGGGAGCGGCGGGGCATGGTCACGGGGGTCATTGAGTGCTGAATATTAACCGGAGAATATGATTACAAGGGGTCCTATTATGCGAGTAAGAGTCCTGCAGAACAAGTGCGGAACCGTGGGCATGTGCGTGAAAACCTGTCCCGATCTGTTTCGTTTTCAGGAGGGCAGTAAAAAGGCAACCGTCCTATTCGACAGGGTGCCTCCCCATTTGGAGCGGAAGTGTCTCGAGGCCGCTGATTTATGCCCGAATAAAGCCATTGTTGTGCTTTTTGAGTAGGGGACCGGAGTAAATAGGATAAATCGCATGAAAAAACATATTTAATGAAGGGAGAAGGAACATGTCCAAGACGGAACAAAATCTTAAAGATGCCTTTGCCGGGGAATCTCAGGCTAATCGAAGGTACCTTGCTTACGCGCAAAAAGCGGCGGATGAAGGAAAGGAAGGGATAGCCAAACTCTTTTTCGCGGTTGCCGAAGCGGAAACCATCCATGCGCACAAACATCTGGCCCACCTGAAAGGGATCGGCACGACAGAGGCTAACCTGAAGGAAGCCATATCCGGTGAGATGCACGAATTCAAGACCATGTATCCGAAAATGGTAGAGGAAGCCGGGGAAGAGGGGAATCACGGGGCAGAGATCACGCTCAAACATGCCATGGAAGTGGAAAAGGTCCATCATGGGCTCTTTGAGGATGCGTTGAATAAAATGGACGATTTTCCGGTAAAGGACTATTACCTTTGTAAGGCATGCGGCTATACGGTCGCAAATGAACCTCCGGACCGTTGCCCGGTTTGCGGTGCGGTGAAAAGCGCCTTTTTCAAAGCTTGAGGAGTTATTCCCCATCTTTTACTTTCATTACGCCCCCCGGAGATCGCGGTTTTGCTTTGTCGATCGCGGGGCCCGGAAACCAAGGGCGGGCAGGCACATCCAATCCAGCCGAGAGGGAAAGAAGGTCGGCAAAAAAACGTCTTGATTGGATTCCCGGTAGCAGATTCCAAAACCATAGAAACCTTTGACTTTAAAGCAATGGCCAGGCTATCGAGGCAAACCAATGAAAAAAAAGAAGCCCCGAGAGCGCCCTTCATCTGTTTTAAAAGTCCCGGAAGCCGGAAAAGAGAGAAAGTTCGAGGTAGTCCTCAAGTGTGACTCAAGCGGCAGCCTGGAGGCGGTTGATTCCAGCATAGAGACTATCCGTATTCCCGGGGTGGAAGTGGAGACCATCCATTCGGGTGTGGGCGATATTATAAAATCCGACCTGCTTCTCGCCGTCACCGGCAGCAGGCTGATTGTCGGTTTCAATGTGGGGATCGGCCAGAAGATCGAGCAATTATGTAAAGAACAGGGAATCGAGGTCCGGCTTTATCATGTTATTTATCGACTGGTTGACGATCTGCGAAAAATCGCCGATAGTCTGACGGCCCGCGATGAAGAGGAAGAGAAAATCATCGGCAAAGCCAGGGTGATCGCCCTGTTCAAGAGCGGAAGAAAAGATGTGATCCTGGGTTGTGAAGTGATCAAAGGAAGCCTGATCAAGGGGAGGAAGTTTCGGATTTTCTCGGCCATGGGCCTGATTCACACGGGTAAGATCGAGTCGCTTCAGATTGAAAAGACGGCGGTAGCCGAAGCAGGGCTTCACCAGCAAGTCGGCCTTAAAATTTTGAAATTTAAGAAAACGGTAAAAATCGGTGACATAATAGAATGCTTTGAATCGGCCCGCGCAAAGGATACGAAGGCCTGGCAGCCAAAGGGCGGGGTGTTTGAAATCGAATAGGAAATAGATACCCGTGGCCCTGCAATCAGAGATATCGCGAATATTATTCAATCCATCGAAACCAATGTGGCCTGGCGATCCCAATGATTGACTTCAAAATAGCGCCGGGTAAACCCCTATCGGATGCATTTCTTGCCCGTGGGATCCGCACATTTCAGGAAGCCGCCCACCACATGGGGAATCTACCCTACGGGCCCATCTCCGACAAGGCCAAGCGGTTACTCATTCTCATTGAGAGTCATATTGTCCAATACCGTGTGACGTGTCATATATTCTCCTGAATCTAAGATATTTAACCGCACAAATTCAATAGCCCACGCACCTGACGACATGATGTTTAAGGATCATTAAAGGCGGTTATTTTTCAAACGGGCGTATAAATGACAACTTAAAACTACCTCCACGAATCTTAACTTTTATTTCCGCTCATTATATAGCTGCTATCGTACATGTTATCAGGACAGCGATACAAAATTCCGGAGGTTCCAATGGAAACAAGGAGATTGGGAAAGACGGGACATAAGAGCAATATTCTTATTTTTACGCTCCGATGCAAAAACCCTGTTTGGCGCTCGCTCTCAATTGGATGGGATGTTGAGGAAGTCACCTGAAGTCACGAACTCAAGGCTGTCCGTTGGTCGATTGTAAAGGTACACCCAAGCTAAGATCGTCTCACCATTCCGAAGTCTAACAGGCTGAATCACACGGGTGTACTCCCTAGGCTTCAGAAAACCCGGCCCGCATTCCTCATACTGATCAAGTTTTGATAGAATGAAGTCGGGTTCTCGGAGTCGATAAACCTCGCCCCACACAACGTCGGACGGGTCCTCCGATGCCACAACACCAGGATAATAGTCAATCTTATAGAGCTTTCCTTGGTAGGTTGCGTCGCCGATAAAATCAGCGTATCGTGCCAGCAAGTGATACATTTCGTTATCATTATCTCGCCGTAGAGTGCCATATACGAACAGGGATACGTCCTTCATACTGATCCATGGGGGATAGTTAATTCCAAGACGATTTATCCATAATCAGTTAAAGAGGCAATTACGTTATACCTGATCCTCATTATTCCCTCCAAAATCCTTTGTTAACCATCCATTGGTATCAACGATTGGCTGAATTAGTGAGGTTAGGCGGTATTATCCACCATGATTGATATTTCATTAATCCACTGTTCTAATTCTTTTACTTTCCATGCAACAGCATCTTGTTCACCAGTTTCGGTTAAAAAAACTACTTTTAACATCATTTTTCCGACACTCTTTCCTCCCAATCTTCTTGTACTTTCTGCTTTTACGATTGAGCCTATCGGAATTATGATTAATTTTTTGACCACACGTCTTTCAAAATATAGCTCGTCTTCTGTGAGCACAAGATAACCATTCCCTTTAAAATGAGAATATCCATCTGATTGTTTGGCAACATACAGTGCAGACTTATCCATAATTTTGATTTTCTTACCAGCAAACCTTTTTTGAAAGTTCGCCTCTACTTCATCTTGTCTTCTTTTTAGGTAAATAAAGAAAATGACAATTAAGTAAATAATGATAATAATAGCTATGCCAACAATTATGATGCTTATAATCATTTTCATTTTAAGTAAATCCTCTCAATATTGATACAGCATAACCGCGCGCCTCACAGGCTGCGAGGCACGATCGGTCCTTGTGCAGGCGCAGGTTCAAGATCACGTAAGTTTATTTCAAATCCATGCGGGGCTCCTGCGACAATCCAAAACGGCATAGACC
>CAYTUL010000288.1:0-5857 GCA_964441135.1 uncultured Desulfobacteraceae bacterium
GATCTCAGGTTGAAGTTCGGGATGACCAAGACCGAGAGCACCGTGGACTCCCGGATCGTGGTTATGGAGCTCTGGCTTGATGGAGATCAGACAATTCTTGGCGCCATGGCCGATTCCGTGCATGAAGTGATGGATCTTGAACCGGAACAGATTGAGGAGCCACCGAGCATCGGAAGTAGATGGAAGACCGAGTTTATCAAAGGGATAGGCAAGCGTGATGAAGAATTTATTATAATCCTTGAAATTGACAGGATCTTTTCTACTGACGAATTGGCAATAGTACAGGAACAGGGAACCCTTCAGGAAGAACGGAAAGAAGATCAAAAAGCCGCATGAGAGAATCGGCGGATCTTATGGATTGGTGTATGCCTTTTCAGGTCTTGATTCATCAAAGATCAAATATCCAATATTCAGGATGGTTTCACAAGATAATATAGGAATTAACTTATACATGCGTGGATTCCCCGCACCAGGGGAGGAACAGGAAGGCAGAATATCCCAATGGATTGGAACGGCAAATCATGGATGACTATTGTCACACAAATGTGATGCCAGACACAATGTCTGACGGCACTTTTTTGAAATTCAGTTCGTTTGTACAATCCGAACTGGGGATTAAGATGCCGAAAGTAAAGAAGACTATGCTTCAGGCCCGTCTTTCAAAGAGATTACGGAAGCTGGGGATGATGAATTTTGACGAATATTATGATTTTGTGTTCAGCCCCGATGGGATAAAAACCGAATTACAGAATATGATCGATGCAGTCACTACCAACAAGACCGATTTTTTCAGGGAACCAAGACACTTTAATTACCTTGTCCAAACGGCCCTTCCGGAATTGATCCATAATGGCGCAATCAAAAATGGAAGAAAGGTCCTGGTATGGAGCGCGGGATGTTCCACGGGAGAGGAGCCCTATACAATCGCCATTGTTTTAAGCGAGTTCGCTGAGAAATGCCCCGGCTTCTGGTTTTCGATCCTTGCAACCGACCTATCCATAAAGGTCCTTAAGGAAGCGGCCCTCGGGATTTACAGTGAGGATGATGTGGAGATAATCCCCATTCAATTAAAGAAAAGGTATCTCTTAAAGAGCAAGGATAGAAAAAAAGGAATGGTAAGGATTGTGTCTGGATTGAGATCCGGAATTGATTTTCGCCGTTTAAACTTTATGGCGGATGATTACGGAATTCGCAGGGAAAGGGACATTATTTTCTGCCGTAATGTCCTGATATATTTTGACAGGGTGACCCAGGAGATTGTACTCAACCGCGTTTGCCGGCATTTGCGGCCCGGAGGCTACATGTTCATGGGTCACTCCGAAACGCTGAACGGGTTGAATGTGCCTCTACTCCAAGCGGCCCCGACCATTTATAAAAAGGCGTTGTAGCCCCATAGGGATCTGAATGAAGAAAAAAATCAAGGTTCTTATTGTGGATGATTCGGCAGTGGTCCGACAGACCCTTGTCTCGGTTCTGGGGTCGGACCCTGATATTGAGGTCATGGGAACCGCGGCAGACCCATTCTTTGCCGCGGAAAAAATTCACAAAAAGATACCGGACGTAATAACACTTGACGTCGAGATGCCTCGCATGGACGGGATCACCTTTCTTCAAAAGGTAATGAGCCAGCATCCTATCCCCGTTGTAATATGCTCCAGCCTTACTGAAAAGAGATCGGAGACCGCCTTAAAGGCCCTGGAATACGGGGCCGTGGAGATCATCGAGAAACCGCGGGTCGGCACGAAAAGATTTTTGGAGGAGTCGAGAATTCAGATATGTGACGCCGTAAAGGCGGCCTCCCTTGTCAGGAAAAACCCCATCCCGAAACCGAGGAAAATCGAGCCCAAGCTAACGGCTGACGCCGTCATCCCAGAGGCACCTTCTAAGGCGATGATCCGGACAACTGAAAAGGTGGTGGTTGTCGGCGCTTCAACGGGAGGAACCGAGGCGTTGCGTGTTTTTCTGGAAGCCCTTCCCCTGGACAGTCCGGGCATTGTCATCGTGCAGCATATGCC
Source organism: uncultured Desulfobacteraceae bacterium (assembly GCA_964441135.1). Classification (GTDB taxonomy): domain Bacteria; phylum Desulfobacterota; class DSM-4660; order Desulfatiglandales; family HGW-15; genus CAYTUL01. The sequence continues at coordinate 2,016 of CAYTUL010000288.1, forward strand.
CGAGCATTTTACTGCAGGTTTCGCCAGTCGCCTGGACAGCATATGTAATGTGTCTGTCAAGGAGGCGGAGGATAACGATACCGTGATCGGAGGCAGGGTCCTCATCGCCCCCGGGAACCGGCACACCCTCCTAAAAAGGAGCGGTGCGAGATATTATGTGGAGGTAAAAGAGGGTCCACTTGTCTCCAGGCATCGCCCGTCCGTGGATGTCCTTTTCAGGTCAGCGGCCAGGTATGCGGGAAGAAACGCCGTGGCCGTAATAATGACAGGCATGGGAGACGACGGGGCAAAAGGGATGCTGGAGATGAAGCAGGCCGGGGCCTATACTATCGCCCAGGATGAGGAAACCTGCATCGTTTTCGGAATGCCCCAGGAGGCCATTAAGAGGCGAGCCGTGGACAGGGTCCTGCCTCTCGAATCCATTCCAGGGATCGTGATCAGGGAGACATCAGGCTAATGAATTTCTGATCTTTATAGGGTGGAAAAAATATTCAGGAAAGGAGTATCGATATGAGGATATTAATTGCGGAAGATGATAATATTTCGAGCCGCCTGTTGAAGACCATCCTTTCACCGCTCGGCGAATGCGAAGTTGCCATTGATGGAGGAAAGGCCTTTGATGCCTTCAGGCAGGCATGGATAGAAGGGGACCCCTATGATCTAATCTGTCTGGATATCATGATGCCGAAAACAGACGGCCAGGAGGCCCTCCAGAAGATTCGGGAAATGGAAAGAGAGATTGGTGTGATCGGCTCAAATGAGGTCAAGGTTATTATGATAACCGCGTTAGGTGATCCCAAAACGGTGGTCGATTCATTTTATAAGGCCGGAACCACCTCCTATATTGTCAAACCGGTCAATAAGGACGCGCTGTTGAACGAGATTCGCAGATTCGGATTAATAAATTAGCCGTATTTTATAACTTCTTATCATTTTACACCGAATAATCTGGCAAACCTTTTCCATCCCGGCAACCCTGAAAGGGAAATCCATTTTGTTTAGGGAAAACATGCCGGAAAAGCTATCACATGAATGAAAAAATAAACATTCATATAGGTGATTATTATGCGAGCAGGGAACCCGCAGTAATTCAAACCATTCTCGGTTCTTGCGTTTCTGTTTGCCTCTTTGATAAGAAAAACAGGATTGGGGGTATGAATCATATCCTGCTGCCCGGAAAACCGGATCTGAACAGAATTGACCCTTCAGCCCGATACGGTATGAATGCAATGGAGTTGCTGATAAACAGAATGATGAGCCTCGGGGGGGATAGACGTCAGATAGTCGCCAAAGTCTTTGGCGGTGCCCATATTATTCCCGTCATTTCGCCGGATAATTCCGTTGGACAAAGGATAGCCGAGTTCGTGAAGGCATTTTTACAAAGGGAAGAGATTAAGATAGTCAGCCAGAATATTGGTGGAGACAAGGCAAGAAAAGTGTTGTTTTATACGAATTCAGGAAATGTATATGTGAAATATATTGATAACAGGAAGAATTCTGAGATATTCGTCAGGGAAAAGATAGTAAGTAACCACATTGAGATGGAGCTCAAAACCCGGGCAACCGGGCCATGATCAAGAAGACCGGAAGAGATCAGGTGCATCATTGAATTCTATAAATTCCTTTAGCTGTTTCCTTCCTATGAGTCCCTCCCTCATAATAACCGGTGGACTGGACGTCACATCAAGGATCGTGGATGCCTTTCCCCCTTTCGTCTTTCCTCCATCCAGGATCAGATCCACCTCCTTGCCTAAAGAATGAAAGACTTCTTCCGCATTAATACAGGCCGGTTGATCCGAAATATTCGCGCTCGTGCCCGTGATGGGGCTGCCGATTGACCGGGTGAGCGCGGTCGCCACAGGATGGCTTGACAGGCGGATCCCTATCTTGCCCGTACAGGCAGTGAGCAGCGGGGGAATTGCCGGCCCTGCCTCGAACAGGAGCGTGAGCCCGCCGGGCCAGAATCTTTCCATAAGCCTGACGGCGATTTCAGGTATTTTTTTCACATACTGGTCAAGGACTTCCAGATCATGGATAAGGATCAGTACCGGCCGATCGCTTCGTCTTTCCTTAACATGAAAAAGACGCTGTACGGCTTCCACATTAAGGGCATTGACCGCCAGCCCGTAAAAGGATTCCGTAGGGAAAGCGACAATTCCGCCGGACAAGAGGATCTCTTTGGCCCGGTTCAGTCCGGACCTGAAAAGGTGTTCAGCCATAACATCTATTATATTCGCCTGCCCGGTCATTTTTCCCGATTCTCGGCCTTTTCTTGGGCGGTCCGGGTTATTTTTTCCCCGTATCTTTTAAGCTGCTCTGCTATCTCCGGGTGTTTCAGCGCGAGGATCCGGGCCGCGAGGATTGCGGCGTTTTGGGCCCCTCCCTTTCCGAGGGCGACGGTTGCCACGGGTATCCCGGGGGGCATCTGCACCGTGGAAAGCAGCGCGTCCATGCCCTGCAGGGGTGAGGAGTCTATGGGAACCCCGATTACAGGTAAAAGCGTGTATGAAGCGATGACCCCCGCAAGATGGGCGGCCCATCCGGCACCGGCTATGATCACCTCAATACCCCGCCCGGCGGCCTTTTCCGAGAATTCCCTCGTCCGATCCGGCGTTCTGTGGGCCGAGGCGACCATCGTTTCATGGGGTATCCCGAGTTCCTTCAACAGTTCGATAGAGCCATTCATGACTTCCAAGTCAGAAATGCTGCCCATGACAACGGCGACGAGAGGGTTATTTGTTGTCATATCATTACCTCTTTCCGAAGGTTATAATTTGCTATAATCCCACATCGGTGAAGCTAAGGAATTTTGAATTGTCAATGGTGAATGGTCAATTGTTAACCGGTTTCTTTTGGTTCATCATTGACAATTAACAATTGGACATTGACAGTTGACAATTCTTCAATGGTCAATTGCGAATTGTCAATTGTCAATGGTTAACTAATATCTTGTTATTTTTGAAACGTCATCCCTTCTCCATCCCCACCAATGGATAGACTATCATGCCAGCGAGCCAGGCCGTGTCTTCCGCGGACAGAAACTTTGAGATGCTTTTATCGAAAAGGATGTTTCCTTCCGGAGGAAATTCCTCGTCTCCTTCCCATAACACTAAGGCCACTTGAATAAGGGGGAGGGCCCTTATAGCTACCGAGAAATCACCGAAATCAAGGGGAGAAGCCCCATAGACCCTTTTTGTCAATCCGGTCATTAACCCTGGGTTATCGCCGAAGGTCCTCAACAGGGGATCCTTGGCCCTTTTGATGAAGGCGTCCATGTAAAACCTTCCGTCAGGCAGGTCCTGAAAGGAAATCCATTCTCCAGAGGGAACCGCTCCACCTGAAGAACACGTCCCTTCAAGGTAATGAAGAAGCAATACCTGCTGCTGGATGGGCACCTCCTCATCGGATCCTTTGTAGGAGAATTCCAATCCCGGCCAGGCGATGAAGATGCTTCTGTTTAAAAAATCCATGGAAAAAAAGCCTCTGTCCTGATCGCCCATTTGAAACACGGCCCCGGACAGACGGGCTATAAGATCGGGTTCCTTTGCTGAAAGCCCTTTCCTTGAAAGTTCCCTGGCCTTTTTATAGTCATCTATTCGCGGCATTACGCCTCCTCATTAATAGTAAATTCTCAATTGACAATTTGAGATTATCAATTGAAGTAACACTTTAGCCTTTTGAAAGATGGTTAATAAATAATAGTGCTCGGGGATAATAAAAACGGGGCACAGGGCACAAGGCGCAGGGCACAGGGGAAAGTACAACCCTAGCCTTCTTAAGGGTTTGCCTTGAGCCTTACGCCCTGAGCCTTGAGCCTCTTCTTTATTGGCTTTCGCCCCGGG
>CAYTUL010000289.1:0-5856 GCA_964441135.1 uncultured Desulfobacteraceae bacterium
CCACCTCCGTTTCAGCAGGTTGAATGATTCAAAAAATTCTTCCCGTTCGAATAGAAACGGGACAGGTTATTTAGAGGCCTCATGAATGATCCTTTCCACCACCTGATTAAAATCGAGCCCTCCATGAAGGATGGCGGCCCTATACCCTGCGTCCGGCGATAAACAGGGGTTCGCATTGATCTCGAGTACCCAGGGCATGTTATGCCGGTCAACCCTGAAATCAACGCGCGCATAGCCCCGCAGGCCAAAAAGTTCCCAGCACTTTCTCGCCAGAACGGCGAGCCGAAGGAGAAGGGGTTGGTCGCTTTCGGGGAATTCAAAACTGCGACGCGTATTATGATATTCAAAAGAAGCGGGATCCCACTTTGCTCTGTAGTCGATGATCTTCCATTTCCCTTCGGGATAATCATGAAAACGGATCTCTGCAGGAGGCAAAATCTCCGGTCCTTCCCGGCAAGCCAGAAGCGAAAGGTTGAATTCCCTTCCCTCAATATATCGTTCGGCAAAATATTCCCCCCCGGGCTTTACCCTTCGATGTATCATCTCAAGGAAGAGCTGCCGGGGTTCTTTGACCGATACAATGGATTCCTGATCGATGCCCAGGGAGGCGTGTTCCCAAACGGACTTGATGATATAGGGCTCCCCGGAGGGAATCTCACATTGCACGTCATTTTCCATGGTCATATACTCCGGTGTCGGAATGCCGGCCCCCGTGAGAAGTCTTTTTGAGAGAAGCTTGTTGGATGTGATATATATGGCGTCCGCGGGAGACCCCGTATAGGGTATCCCCAAAAAATCAAGGACGGCGGGAGACAGGTGAATAAGACGCCCCGAGCCTTCCACGGATTCCACGAGGTTGAATACCAGGTCCGGTGCCCATTCTTGCAAGATACCCATTATGGTTTTCAAGTCAGTGGAAAATGGGAATCTCCGGTGAAGATGGCCTAAGCTCTCAAGGGCATGACCCACGGCCTCGACCTGTACCAGCGTATCGGCCTGGTCAGGGCCCGCCCCCTCAGCGAGATGATCGTATAATATGGCGATTTTCATGTCACATCTGTTAAAGAGGAGGACCTGCGGCAATGATAGCCCGACCTTCGAAAATGGAAGCGGAAGGGAAGGCCCTTTCCATGGCCGATTCCATTATTCTGTTAATGAGCTCTAAGTAAGGTATGCCCGCAAGCCTACACAAGATAGGCAGATCGGAGATTTCCGGATTCAGACCGGCAAGGGGATTCACTTCTAAAAAATGGGGGATTCCGTTTCTATCGGACCGGATGTCTACGCGCCCCCCATCCCTCACCCAAGGCAGCGCCAGGCGTTCAGGGCCACTTTTACTGCATCCCGGGCCTCATCATCATTGACATGAACATACTTCACCCTATCTTCGAATTCCTTCTTATTGGAAAAGGAATAGGCCTCAGGCTCCGCTTCCTTCTGAAGCACCACTTCCATAACCCCCAAAATGATGGACTTTTTTCCTGTCCCTGTAATACCGACGGTAAATTCCCTTCCCGGGAGGAATGTCTCAATCAGGATCGGTTGATCATAGGTTACGAGCAACCTTCGGCAGACAGAATACAGCTCCTGCTTTGTATTGATCTTGGATACGGCATTAATGCCTTTGCCTGTCCCTTCGGCCACGGGTTTCGCAAAAAGAGGGAAAGGGAGTGTTATGGAATCCAGATCCTTCATGTCTTCCGCCACGTAAAAATCCGGCGTTGGAATATCCATATCTCTGATTATATGTTTGGTCATCCCTTTATGCAGTGTAAGAGCAAGAACCATGGGATCAGAGAATGTGTAAGGAATGTCATAGGTATCCAGGATTGCGGGGATCTGAGCTTCCCTTCCAAAGCCCCTGATCCCCTCTGCAATATTAAACACCATATCCCAGCGATCCCCCGAGGCAAGCCGTTTTATGAGATTCCTTGCGGACCCGATCCGGTCGGTCTGATATTCCAGATAATGAAGGGCGTCTTCAATCCCTTCGATCGTCTCAACCCGGTCAAACTCCGCTGCGTCTTCCTCACTGAAACCCTGGGCGAGATAGTCTGAAATCAGATCGTATGTTATGCCAATCTTCATCGAGTTTCACACCACCCATCTTGATCCGGATACCGGTAGATATCCCCTTTATAGTTTTTCAAAACAAGGTCCTTTCCATCCCGTCCTACAAGGTAATCGGGAAGCATTGGTATCTTCCCGCCTCCCCCGGGGGCGTCGATTACATATGTAGGGACCGCGTAACCGGTTGTATATCCCCTCAATCTCCGGATGATCTCTAATCCTTTATCCACAGGAGTCCTGAAATGGGCGGATCCGGGAATGGGATCGCATTGATAAAGGTAATAGGGCTTCACGCGGTTTTTAAGAAGACCGTGAAAAAGCCTCTTCATTGTTTCAACGTTGTCATTTATCCCCCTTAATAAAACGGTCTGACTTCCCAGGGGTATACCCGCGTCCGCCAATCGCTCGAACGCTTGATTCGTTTCAGGGGTCAACTCGTCCGGGTGAGTACAGTGTATGCTTATCCAAAGGGGATGATATTTTTTAAGCATTCTTGTAAGGGATGGTGTGATCCTCTGAGGCAGGACCACAGGAACCTTGGTCCCTATTCTCAAGAATTCCACATGTGGAATCCTGCGGAGATTTGAAAGAAGCCATTCAAGGTTTTCATCGGAGAGTGTGAATGGGTCGCCGCCGGATAACAGCACATCCCGCACTGAAGGATTTCTTTCAATATATGCGATGGCCTTTTCCCACCGGGTCTTATTGATAAGATCCCTGCCTTTTTTGCCGAGGATCCTGGATCGGGTGCAATACCGGCAGTAGGTAGAACAGAAATCCGTTACAAGAAAGAGTACACGGTCCGGATAACGATGTATCAAACCCGGCACAGGACTGTCATGCTCTTCGCCAAGGGGGTCATCCGATTCCCCGGGAGAAAGGGAATACTCGGCTACTGTGGGTATAACGGCCTTTCGCAATGGTTGGGACGGGTTGTCCTTTTCGATCAGGCTGGAGTAATAGGGTGTGATAGCTAAGGGAATCTTTTTTTCGAATCCATTGACGGCCCTTTCCTCTTCTATTGAAAGGTTCAGAATACGCTGAAGACCGCGGATATCTGTAATTCTGTTGCTTAACTGCCAGTGCCAATCATTCCATTCCGTTGAGCTTACATTGGGGAAGTATTTTTTCCTGAAACTGTAGGTATGGGGATTGTATCGAAATCTGGCTGAACCGTAAAATAACTTCAGATTTATGACTTTATTCTTTTTCTGGGGAAGGGGATGGTTTTTTTCGGTATTGAATGATACTGCAAAATTCTGCTCCCCGAATAACAATTTGCTACTCGGAGGCTCAAGGGGCTCTGATTCAGTCGTTCCAGTATCCATAAGGTATTTTTTCTCCAATCTATTTATAGAATTTTCATAGGGTGAATAAACCTATGAGCTCACTTGATATAGATTTAGCATAAGTTATGCCAAATTTGTAACCAATTGATATCAATGAATTTTTAAGCTGGATTATGGATATGGAGGAACAGTCAGTTCCGATGTGGAATGAATGAACGGCCTTTTAAATTCCATGATGATCCATTTTAGACATAACATGTTCAAATTATTTGATATTTCCCAATGGGAAACAGGGGTTCTCATCGATGAAATAAAAAGAACTTGCGGTTCTTATTAAACCGCATAGCGTGATCCTGATCAGAACCCCAGAAAGAATTTAGCCGTGCTGAAATAGATGATCAAACCTGTAATATCCACGATAGTCGTGAGGGCAGGACTTGCCACGACGGCCGGGTCGAATTTCAGCTTGGCCGCTGCCAGAGGGAGAAGGGCGCCGATCAGGGTTGATGTCAGGACCTGGAGCCCGAGTGCCGCCCCGACGGCCAGACCGATGGCGGGGAGAGAATATCCTGCGGGCCTGCCTGAGTTTCCTGCAAAGAGAATAACGCGCCCGAAGGCGAGGCCCGCCAGTAAAACAGCCATGGGCAGCCCGACCTTGATCTCCTTCCATAGTACCCCGAGAATATCGGCCGGAGTGATTTCTCTGAGGGCAAGGGCACGGACAATTAGTGTCGCGGATTGACTTCCCGTGTTGCCGCCGGTGTCCGCCAGCATGGGCATAAAGGTGGCGAGAATGGCGAACTGAAGAAGAAGGCCCTCAAAACTCTGTACAATATAGCCAGATACCATACCAAGGGCCGCAAGGGCCACGAGCCAGAGGCAGCGGTTCTTGAAATGCCCCCAGGACGAGGTCTTCAGATAGGCACCGGTTTCATGGCTCCCGGCGATCGCCATGAACTTTTCCATGTCTTCGGTATGTTCCTGGTGGATGATGTCGATGGCGTCATCATGGGTAATGATGCCCATGAGCACCCTGTCGCTGTTGACCACGGGAAGGGCGATCAGGTCGTATTTTGCTATCTTTTGAGCGGCATCCTCCTGATCATCGTTGACAAAGGCATAGATAAGATCCCGGTGCATGAGCTCCTCAACCCGTTTCTCGGGCCGTGCGATGATCAGATCTTTTAGAGAGAGGAATCCTATCAGTCTCCTGTCCGAATCCACCACATAGGAGTAGTAGATGGTCTCCTTATCAGGTGCTTCCCGTCTCAGTTTTTCCAGGGCCTCCTGGACCGTCAGATCCGGAGAAAGGGTGGCGTAGTCCGAGGTCATGACCGCGCCGGCCGTCCCCTCTTCATAGGAGAAGAGACGCCGGATATCCTCCCTCTCAACCTGGGCGAGGGCGGGTATGAGAGTCTCCTGCTTGTCCTCGGGCAGGCGCTTGAGAAGGTCCACCCGCTCGTCCGAGGACATATGCGTAATGATCTGGGCCAGGTCCTGACGTTTCAAGGATTCGGCCAGATCGACCTGGATGTCCTGATCAAGGGCCCCAAAGATTTCGGCCCTCAGACGGGGTTCAAGGAGGGTCAACACATACCAGCTCTCCATTCCCGAAAGCGCCCCCAGGGACTCGGCCACAGAGGCGGGATGCAAAGAGGCACAGATTGCCTGGAGGGCGCTGTCGTCGTTTTTTTAAATAACCTCCCGCAGCTCGGAAGCAAGGAAGGGATTTTTCATGGCTTACCTCTTTCAGGGTGTACGTGCACGTCAATTAATTGTCCTCCCGACCCCTATTACTGGTTCAGGGCATCAATGAAGGATTTTAAACATCGATTAAGTATCTTTCAAAATCGGGGACATAATATTTCTTGCCCCTCTTCATTACCCTATAGCCTTCCCGCTCAAGTAATTCTTTATGCCTCTCCGCCCCGCCCGGATATTTTTCATTAAGAAAACCCCGGGCCTTCAATGTCCGCCAGTAAGGGAGGACATTCTCCTTTCCCTCCCTTTTCATTTCTTCCGCGGCGTTCGCGGCAGTCATGATGAAAATACCCGTAGTAAGGGAACAAGCGGCCTCCACACGGTATTTTTCCGCTAATTTTTTACAGACTTCATAAATCGTAATGAGCCTGCCTTGCGGGATTTCATGCATTATTTCTTCAACTTCAGAGGGATTTACCAGCACGATCTTATCACCGGCCTTTGCCCCCATTTTGACGGCAGGCCCATAGCATGGAAAATTCGGCTCGAGGTTTAATATCTTGGGTGTATCTTTTTTATCAGCCATTTTATCCTGCCAGGATTTCTTTTTATATGCCATAAATACCCCCCTGAATTTTTCTGATGTCCCTGTATCAGGGATTTTTGGACATTCTGCCTAAAGTCATTCCCGCGAAAGCGGGAATCCATATGTCTTATAAAGTTCTCTGGATGCCCGCGCGCGGGCATGAGGATTTATTCATTACGTTGACTATAATATTGTCCATCCAGAAACAGT
>CAYTUL010000290.1:0-5851 GCA_964441135.1 uncultured Desulfobacteraceae bacterium
GGAAATAGGGTCCCTCATCCCATGAGATTCCCAGCCATTTCAGGCCGTCAAGGATCCCCTGGATGGCATCTTCGGTGGATCTCTCCGCGTCCGTGTCCTCTATTCTGAGTATGAATTTCCCGCCTGTTTTTTTCGCGAAGAGCCAGTTAAAGATAGCGGTTCGGGCCCCGCCTATGTGGAGGTATCCTGTCGGGCTCGGTGCGAAACGCACTCTGATTTCCTGTTCCATTTTCCTTTTCTTTTCTCCTCACAGGATCCCCTTGAAACGGGGTCCCGGGCCGGGGATAAGGGACAGGCCTACCTGATAATGCCCCTTGAACCGGCCCCTCTCTATCAACGTGATATGCCTTATCTCCAAATTCACGGGCATGCCGGCCTCGGGGATCTTGTATTCAGCCCTTATCTGATCACCTATTCCAAAAAATTCCAATATATCGGACTCCTCCTTCTTTACCAGCATGCCCATACCTCCCGGTGAGGTATCCAAAAGGTTGAGCCTGAAACGTTCACCGCGGAGATCCAGTTCCAGATACGTCCCTGTATCATAGGGTTCGATAAAATTTCTCTTGTGCGTGCGTAAATCTTTTTCCATTTCTTCCATTTACAACCTCTATTAGGAAAAGAAACACGGGCATCAAAGGACATTTTTTAATCTGTCCATGAATATTCCTCTGATTTCCTCGAGCCTCTCTTCATTCTGAGCCTCAAAACGCAGTACAAGGACAGGCTGGGTGTTCGAGGCCCTTATCAAACCCCACCCGCCCTCAAAGAGGACCCTGGCACCGTCTACATCGATGACCTCATATTCCTTTTTAAAATCCCTTGCAAGCCGGGCGACCACCTGGAATTTTTTCTCATCAGGGCAGTCAATGCGGATTTCCGGGGTATTTGCCATGAGCGGAATCCCGGAGAGGAGGTCACGCAGGCTTTTATCCTTTCTGCCGATGATCTCCAAGAGCCTTGCACCCGCATAGATCGCGTCATCATAGCCGAAATAGCGTTCAGCGAAAAAGATGTGCCCGCTCATCTCTCCCGCTAAGAGGGCGCCCTCCTCCTTCATCTTGGCCTTGATAAGGGAATGCCCGGCCTTCCACATGATGGGAACGCCGCCGTGTTTCTTGATATCATCGTAAAGGACCTGTGAGCACTTCACCTCACCGATGATCTTGGCCCCCGGGTTGCGCTCTAAGAGATCACGCGAAAAGATGATCATCAACTGATCGCCCCATATAATATTTCCTTCCCCGTCCAGGACCCCGATCCTGTCCGCATCCCCGTCAAAAGCAATGCCTAAGTCCGCCGAGGTCCTGGATATCCCTTGTCTGAGGGGCTCAAGATTTTCCGGGATGGTAGGATCCGGATGGTGGTTAGGAAAGTGTCCGTCGGGCTCGCAGAAGAGTCTCTCCACCTCGATCCCCATCCCGGCATAGGCCTGTGGTGCGACCAGGCCGCCCACACCGTTTCCCGCATCGATAATGACTTTTCTCCGGATATCCCCTTTGCGGATGTTCCTTTCCAGGTAGTCGAGATAGGGAGTGATCACGTCTGCCTCTTCCCTGCCCCCCTTCCCCTCAAGAAATATCCCGCTCTCAACAATCTCGCGGATCTTTTGTATCTCATCACCATGAATCGTGGTTTTATCAATGCATATCTTGAAACCATTGTACTCCGGCGGATTATGGCTGCCGGTGATCTGGATCCCCCCGTCTACCTTCAGATGAAAGAGCGAAAAATAGAGGAGGGGAGTCGGGATCATACCCACATCTATGACGTGAATACCCGATTCATTCAGTCCCGCTGTCAGCGCTTCCCCGAGATCCGGCGAGCTTAACCGGCAGTCACGGCCCAGGGAAATTCTCCCGGCACCCTTTTCCCGGTAATAGGTGCCTACGGAAAGCCCTAATGTATGAACGGTATCGCGGTTTAATTCATCGGGATACCTCCCCCGAATATCATATTCCCTGAAGATGGAAGATTTCATAGAAGATCCTCTTTTTTCCTTTTTTTCAGCTCCCGGACGATCTCCCGGATGTCCTGGGAACGGCTCAGATCAGCTATCAGGAGGGCATCCTCCGTGTCCACGACAATGCAGTGATCCATTCCGAGACAGGCCACAAGACGACCGCTTTTCCCCGATATATAACTATCATGGCAGTCCACAAGGATCGTTTCCCCTTCACACAGATTCCTCCGGACGTCATGATCCTTCCCGCGCAGCTCATAGAGGGACATCCATGATCCGACATCGCTCCAGCCGCATTCACAGGGGATGACATAGACGGGAGACCGGGCATTTTCCATGACCCCGTAATCAAAGGAGACGGATTCCAGTTTTTCGTAGACCTCTTTGAACCGGTCCTCAAAGGAATCGGTTCCCAGACTTTTTTCTAAATCCATGAGGCCCTCATACAACCCGGGAAGTTGTTCCTCGATCTCCTTTAAAACCGTCTCACAGGTAGACACAAATATCCCGGCGTTCCAGAAGTGCTCACCGCTGGTAAGATATTTTGTCGCTACTTCCATATCGGGCTTTTCAATGAAAGCGGACACTTTATAGACGGGATGATTAAATGAATCAAGGGAATGGTCCGTCCTGTGGATATATCCATAACCGGTTTCAGGCCTTGTGGGCACGATGCCGAGGGTGACAATACCCCCCTCTTCGGCCACATCACAGGCCGTTTTAAGGGATTCGAGGAAGGAATCCGGGGAAGCGATAAAGTGGTCCGCGGGGAGAAACGCCACGGGCCCGTCGCAGCCTGAATACCGGGCATAGATAGCGCCCAGGCCGATACACGGGGCGGTGTTTCTTCCAACGGGTTCGGCTAAAACATGGATCTTCCGGTCCTGAAACAGCTCCCGCGCTTCAGCAAGGTGTTTTTCCCCAAGGATAACAATCATCTCCTCATCCCGGGCAAGGGGCCTTAGCCTGTTGCAGGTCTCCACCAGCATGGGTTCATTTCCGCTGATACTCAGAAACTGTTTCGGCCGGTGGGTACGACTCAGGGGCCAGAATCTTGTTCCCGAACCGCCCGCCATGATCACAGCGTACATGGAGGTCTCCTTTTATCCTGATTTTTGAATGCCATTCAGGTCACAACGAGAGGGAGGGTATCATAAAATGGACACAAGTTCAAAGGGGATGCAAGTCCCAAATCCACCATCAAATTTCCCTATCGGCAGTAATGACCGTAGATTTTAAGGATACCCGGATATCCGGGTAGTGCCCCTTGTCTGCTGTCCGTGGTCCATTGTATAAGTTATTCAAATACCCTACACCTTGCACCCTGTGCCTTGGGCCTTTTTACCGTATCTTGTCTTATATCTCAGGATAAGGGCCGTCAGTGTCATTAAAAGGGAAAGGACGGCTAACAGAATAAAGCTCATCTCGTAGGAGCCTGTTTGATCCTTGACCATACCGGCGATGTAGGGACCGAAAACCATGCCCACGCTGCTTACCGTGGCGAGGATTCCAAATCCCAGTCCCAGATTTTCACGTTCCATGATCCTTGAAGTAAATGAGAAGATAGGTGTCGGGACGATGGCCACGCCTATGGCCATACCCACCATGGGGAAAAGAAAACCGGTTGATATTGTGACAAGATAGATTGTGACCGCAATGAGGACACCTCCCGCAGCGATGAAAAGGTCGTTATTTTCGAATTTATCCACCAATCTCCCGATAATGGGGCTTAAGATCAGGGAGCCCCACATGAGCAGGCTGGCCAATGAACCGGCAAAGGCGAGACTGTGGCCCTTTGAGACAAAGAAGTCCGGGGCAAAGGTGGAAAAGGCAATGACTGCGGCATTAAACCACATCCAGCAGCACCCGATTAGCCACATGGGGGCACCGACCGAACGGAATGAAGAGACAGGACTTATTTCCCTGGGCAGGTTGGGAGACGGTTTATAGAACAGAAAAAAAGCGGTCAAGGCCAGAATACCGAGTATTCCAGAAATGGAAATGGGTGTTCTCCAGCCGAATAGTTCCCCCAGTCTTCCAAAGGCCATAAAGGAGACGATGGTACCGGCGGGCATGGCCGTATTATATATCCCCATGGCTATCCCGATTTGACGTCCCCTGAACCACTGGGAGATGATTTGCGCGGATACGACCGAGAGGGTAACCGCTCCAATCCCGGAAACGACCCTTCCCAACCCGGCGTAAAGGAAGGTGTTGCTCACGATAAAAATGGCCGTCCCTATGATAACGAGCATGAGCGCAATCACACCGGTCTTGAAGGCCCCGAAACGATCAGAGAACATACCTGCTAATATGGACAAAAAAATGGCCGGCAACGCGAATAGGCTCATCAGCAGGCCGGCCTCGGTGTGTGTTAATTCAAGGTCCCTGATAATGATTGGTAGAACGGGAGGCAGGGACTGGAGGGTAAAGGCAAAGGCGAGCATACACAGGTAGCATATGATCAGGATAATCCAGCGGTATCTTTCTACTGTCATGATTTATCTCTGGTAACACTTTAGCCTTTTGAAATATGGTTAATAAAGAAGGGTGCTCGGGAAAGAGATTGCTGAGCACCCAAGCTTTTGAAAAGGACTACTATTTCAGTTCATTGCCAAGAAATACGAGTCAAGAGCACTTTTGACGTGAGTCTTCTAAAACGCTCATACAACAGACCACGGACAACAGACCACGGACACTCTTTAAAAAACGATGACCGTTTAAACTCTTTACGTTCTGTTTTTTCAAGGGGCTGGAGTATCGTGACCGGATCATTTTTTTTTGGATTGAAGGGCCTGCTGCAGTTTTTCCCCTAACGATCCCATGGGTTTTCCGGAATCCTTTCCAAAGCTTTTCCAGTCTTCCTCGCTCACGGTGTCACCGGGAGTAAGGGCGATCTTTCTTTCCTTTGTTTCGATCCTCTCAATAACCACGGGAATGGAGTCTCCCTGTCCAAGCTTCTCGATGGCGGAATGCCTGTAGGAGCCCTCTATTTTTGATTTGGGCAGAAGGCCGGTGATTCCCGGCTCCAATGATATGAAATAACCGAACCTCTCCTTTTTTTCGATAATGCCTTCAATCGATTGGCCCTCTCTGTATTTGTTGGAGATGTCTATCCAGGGGTCCCCTTCCGCATCCCTCATGCTCAGGGAGATCCTCCTGTTTTCCGCATCGATCTCTTTGATCATGATCTCCACGACATCCCCTTTCGTGACCATGTCCTCCGTCTTTAATACCCTTTTTTTATAGCTTATTTCGCTGATGTGGACGAGTCCCTCGATTCCGGGGGCGATCTCCACAAAGGCCCCGAATTTCACACACCGGGTAACCTTGCCCGTGATCTTATCGCCTATGCGGAATAGCCCCTCCACCCTGTCCCAGGGATCCCCGGTTACCTGTTTCAGGGAAAGGGAAAGCTTCTTCTCCCCGGGTCCTTTTCCTTCTTCCATGCCGATGATCTGAACCGTGACGAAATCCCCGACCTTCAGAATCTCTTCCGGTTTCTCTATTCTCGACCAGCTCATTTCCGAGATATGGACCATTCCTTCAACCCCCGGCATGAGCTCGACAAATGCGCCATAGGGCATCAACTTTGTGACCCGGCCTTCCATCCGGGTGTCCATGGTTAATTCCTTATAAAACTCTATTTTTATCTTTTCCTGTTCCTCCTGCAGGAGCTCGCGTCTTGAGACGACGATATTTTTGCCGTCCTCGTCAAACTGGGTGATCCGGAAGGGAAAGGTCTTTCCTATATAGGCTTCCGGGTCTTCCACATAGATCAAGTCAATCTGGCTGATGGGACAAAAGGCCCTTTTTCCCATGAGGTCTACCTGAAATCCCCCCTTACACTTGTCTTTCACCTTCCCGTCGACAGGCACGGCCTTACGG
>CAYTUL010000291.1:0-5848 GCA_964441135.1 uncultured Desulfobacteraceae bacterium
TGGAGATGTCGCAGTCTGTCCTTAACTTGAAACGGGTGCCCAGAAGGATTGAAGGGCTCGATATCTCGAACCTCCATGGAAATATGGCCGTGGGTACCGTGGTATCTTTTCTGGACGGTCTGCCCCTCAAATCGGAATATCGGAATTACAGGATAAAAGAAGTAGAGGGCATCGACGATTATGGCATGATGTCGGAATTGGTTCGCAGGCGTCTTTCAGGGGATAATCCACCCGATCTCTTCCTTGTGGATGGAGGGAAAGGGCATCTTTCGGCAGTAAAAAGAACATTGCATACCTTCTCCGCTAAGGAAATGCCGGAGGTGGTAGCCTTGGCCAAGGCAGATGAGCGAGGACCGGAAAAGGCCGATAAGATATATCTTCCCGGAAGGAAAAATCCCCTGTCCCTGAGGAGAGATCACCCTGTCCTGTTGCTCCTGATGCGTATCCGGGATGAATCCCATCGCCGGGCCATCACGTATCATCGCAAACTGAGAGCAAAATCCCTTAAGGAATCCCGGCTGGACCGGATACCCGGCATAGGGCCCGAGAGGAAAAAGCTCTTGATGCGTCATTTCGGTGATATGGGCTCCCTTAGCAAGGCGAGGCCGGAGGAACTCCTCCTTGTACCCGGAATAAGCGACTCCTTAGCAAAAAAGATATCCGCGTTTTTCATGGAGGATGTTTAAAAAAGGAGTTTTTTATTATATAATGGTTGACACCTTTTCGTTATTTGTGCTAATTTGGCTTCATTGATATAGCACTTTCTTATACGTTCTCAAATGGCTGTATTTTTAATATTCCTTCCAATTATCAAATAGTTGAGAGTCTATCTTGGCCTTCAAAAAAACAACCATAGTCTTCCTTCCGGAAGGTGTGAGGACAGTCAAACAAATCAAAATCCCTAAATTCCTCATTTTTTTCTTTTTTATTTTCTTTTTTGCCGCCTTGGCCCTCCTATCCTGGGGAGCCTATGACTATTACCACCTGAAGAAACAGCAGCCTGAAAACGCTCAATTGCTCCGAGAAAACATCCAGCAGAGAATGCAGTTAGCCGCCCTCGCCCAAAAGATTGACCTGATAAACAATAAGATGGTCGAATTAAAGCGATTCGATGATAAACTGAAGGTGATGGTTAACCTGGAGCCCGGAGAAGACGGCACACAATTTTTGGGGATAGGCGGATCCGATCCTTCACTCATGGATCCAGCCTATTCCATTGAAAAAGCGCATAAAAAACTGGTTCGCCTCATGCACCAGTCCCTGGATAATTTGAACACGGAAATCTCCCTCCGGACCCAGGAAAAGGAGGATCTTTGCAAGTTTTTGGAAGAAAAGAAATCCATGTGGGCCTGCACTCCTTCCATCTGGCCGGCCAAGGGATGGGTAAGCTCTAAGTTCGGATATCGGAAGTCTCCATTCACCAATGAAAAGGAATTTCATAACGGTCTTGATATATCAGCCAAGACGGGATCCCCCATAATCGCCCCGGCGGATGGGATCGTATCTTCCTCTGGCCGGACTTATGGATTCGGTATTATCCTGACAATCAATCACGGCTACGGCCTTAAAACAAGATACGGCCATCTCTCAAAGGTCCTGGTCAAGAAAGGGGAGTCTGTAAAACGCGGCCAAAAGATAGCCCTCATGGGAAACACGGGCCGTTCAACAGGTCCCCACCTTCATTATGAGGTCCAGTTAAAGGGAGTTCCGGTCAATCCTCTTCGTTATATCCTCAATTAAATTTTCTCGGCAAACGGCACTTTTTCTCAGTAATTTTCGGTCAGGATATTGCATACCAATTCATTCAATGGTCTGTGGGGATCTCTTTGAAGAGACGAACTCGTTTATGTGCAAGTTTGACCCATTAAGGTAGACGAGGCGGGCAGAGGGCTTTTTTCTCGACTTGCCGGACGAAAGAACGGCTCATTTGGGAGGAGCATTCTGCCCGCCTGGGGGAGGCCTTACACCCATATCTTGCTTTTAACATTTTCGTCTCAGAAAAGAGATTCCCACAGACCATTTTTTCGGACAATGGTATATATGCAATATCCTAACCGGAAATTACTGACTTTTTCTACATTCCCGACAATTTACATAGAAACATGCCCCCTTTTGATTCATTTCGAAATACTATTAGTGTATAAAGTGTCCGGTTATGGTATAGTTAATGTTGATTTAATGATAATCTGATTTAGTTTAAGATAATGTGCATTCGTCGAGATGCACTGTATTTCGAGTGATTGATTTTTATAAGTTGAGTTACAGACAATGATTGGTGATCTGATAAAGGGAATTTTCGGAAGCAAGAATGAGAGGGATCTTAAAAAAATGGGCCCTCTCATTGAGATGATAAATAGCCTGGAACCTGATTTTAAGGCCCTATCCGATGACCGGCTGAGCGCCAAGACCGGTGAATACAAAGAGAGGCTTTCCAGGGGTGAAACTCTGGACGATCTGCTCCCGGAAGCCTTTACCGCTGTTCGTGAGGCCTCCCGGAGGGTCCTTAACATGCGCCATTTTGATGTCCAGCTTGTCGGCGGTGTCGTGCTGCACCGCGGAATGATAGCCGAGATGAAGACCGGAGAAGGGAAGACCTTAGCCGCCACCCTTCCCCTCTACTTGAAAGAACTGACAGGACAATGCGTGGACCTGATCACGGTGAATGATTACTTGGCTAAGCGGGACGCGGAATGGATGGGGGGAATCTATCATATGCTCGGTCTTTCCGTTGGTGTCATCGTACACGGGATGGATGACGCGGAACGAAAGAATGCCTATGCCTGTGATATAACCTACGGGACGAACAACGAATTCGGTTTTGACTACCTTCGGGACAATATGAAGTTTGATATCAACGATCATGTCCAGCGGGAATACCATTACGCCATTGTAGACGAGGTGGACAGCATACTCATCGATGAATCCAGGACCCCCTTGATCATTAGCGGACCGGTTGAACACAGTGAAAACAAGATCTTTATGGAAGCCAAACCTTCGATTATCGGTCTGAAAAAGAAGCAGGGCACGGTCATACGTTCTATCCTGAGTGAGACCAGGAATATGCTCCAGCAAGGTGATGACGGGGAAAGGACCGTTGAGTTACTCCTCCAGGTTAAACGGGGTGATCCCAAAAATCCCGCTTTTCTTGATATCCTGGCACATAACCAGGGCCTCAAAAAACAGATAGACAGGACGGAGAGCATGCTGAGAAGCCAGAAACTCCTTCCTGAATTGGATCAGGATCTTTACTGCACCATTGACGAGCAGAGCAACGCGGTGGAACTGACGGAAAAAGGGATCAAACTCCTTTCCAGTGGAGGCATGGGGGATTTTGTTCTTACGGACATAGATCAGGAAAGCTATATCATTAGAGAAGATAAAAGCCTGAGCGAGGCCGAGCGAGCCGAAAGGTTGAGGGATCTTGAAGACCGCTATATGCGGTCATCCGAACTTCTCCATGCCACCCAGCAGCTTATCAAGGCATACTGGCTCTTTGAAAAGGATGTGCAGTATGTGGTTAAGGACGGTCAGGTGGTGATCGTTGATGAGTTCACGGGGCGCATGATGCCCGGCCGGAGGTGGAGCGACGGCCTGCACCAGGCCGTGGAAGCGAAGGAAAACGTGAGTGTCGCCGAGGAAAACCAGACGCTGGCCACGATCACCTTTCAAAATTTTTTCAGGATGTATGAAAAGCTCGCGGGGATGACGGGAACCGCCGATACAGAGGCCGCGGAGTTTCATAATATCTATAAACTGGATGTCATTGTGGTTCCCACAAATAAGAAGATGATACGCAAAGACTTTCCGGACGTCATATACAAGACAGAAAGGGAAAAATTTAATGCGGTTGTCCAGGAGATAAAGGATCTCTATGAAAAGGGACAGCCGGTTCTCGTGGGCACGATCTCCATTGAGAAGTCGGAGATGTTGAGCAAGATGTTAAAGAGGGCGGGTATTCCCCATTCCGTTCTCAATGCCAAACACCACCAGAAAGAAGCGGAGATTATAGCAAAGGCCGGCCAGGAAAAAACCGTGACCATCTCAACCAATATGGCGGGGAGGGGAACCGATATCGTGCTCGGCGACGGGGTCGTGGACCTCGACGGTCTTCATATTCTCGGAACCGAAAGACACGAAAGCCGCCGGATCGACAACCAGCTCAGAGGAAGGTCCGGCAGGCAGGGGGACCCCGGGACATCCCGGTTCTACCTGTCCCTCGAGGATGATCTCCTGAGGATATTTGGTTCGGACAGGATATCATCCATTATGGGGCGTCTTGGAATGGAGGAAGGACAGCCCATTGAGGCAAATCTTATTTCCAGGGCCATAGAAAACGCCCAGAAAAGGGTCGAGGCCCATAATTTCGATATCCGGAAACACCTCCTGGAGTACGATGATGTCATGAACAAACACAGGGAGATCATCTATTCCCTGAGGAAAAAGATCCTTACCGGCGATGGCCTGGACGAGATTATCTCTGATATGGTAGACGAAAAAATCGAATCCGCCGTCCAGACCTTTACCGACCCCAAATCATACCCGGAAGACTGGGATATTGACGGCCTGAACGAATATATAACCAGGTTGTTCGGCTTCCGGCCCAGGGTAGGTCCCAAAGACCTGGGAGAAGAGGAATTCGAGGCCCTGCGCGTAGAAGACCTTGCCGATCTGCTGAGGAAGCAGGTTCATGAGGCATTTAAGAAAAGGGGTATCGATTTCAGGAAAGAGGAACTGGAATCCTTCGAAAAGATAATCATGCTGCAGATCATAGATAACCAGTGGGTCATACACCTGCAGGATATGGAGAGCATGAAGGAGGGAATCGGGCTCAGGGGTTATGGACAGCTCGATCCCCTGAGAGAATACCAGAAGGAGGGCTTTGCGCTGTTTGAAGAATTAATGAACCGAATAAATGAAGAAACCCTCATGACCCTGTCCCGGCTCCAGTTCCTTAGAAAGAGCCCTGAACAGGCACCCAAGAAGAAAAAGAAGAACCTCCAGTTCAGCCATGGGGATGGAAGTGACGCGCCGGTAACGGTCAAGCGGGAAGGAAAGAAGATCGGCAGGAACGCCCCATGCCCCTGCGGTAGTGGAAAGAAATATAAAAAATGCTGCGGGGCGAATGCATGATTCAGGCACAGGGCGCAGGGCGCAAGGCGCAGGGTAAAAAGCGGGTAAAAAATGCAGGTTTAAAAAACATGAATAACACGACCTTCTCCGTTCCCGGTTTTCAGGCCGCTGCGGCTGCCGCCGGCCTTAAAAAGAATAAGGCCCTGGACATGGCCCTGTTTTTTTCCGAAACCGACGCCGTAACAGCCGGGGTCTTCACCAGGAACAGGGTCAAGGCCGCGCCGGTCCTCCTCTGTATGGAGAGGATCAAGAAGGGCAAGGTCAGGGCCATAATTGCCAACTCGGGAAACGCCAACGCCTGCACGGGTGAGGAGGGCCTTATGAACGCCCGGTCGACGGCCGATCTTGTCGCCGGGGAGCTTGGAATCAGGCCCAGGGAAGTCCTTGTGGCTTCTACCGGTGTCATCGGCGCTCAAATCGATATGGATCTTATTCAAAGGGCGATTCCCGGGATAATAAAAGGCCTTTCCCCTGAGGGCATCCCGGATGCGGCAAAGGCCATAATGACCACCGATTCCTTTCCCAAGCTGAGCCGGTTTAAGGGTCAAGCAGGAGGAGCAGGATATCAGATCACCGGTATTGCCAAGGGTGCCGGTATGATCATGCCCGACATGGCCACCTTGCTCTGCTTTATCCTGACCGATATTGAGATTGTCCAGCCCGACTTGCAGGAAGCCCTTTTCGCTGTCGTGGAGGGTACCTTTAACCGCATAACCGT
>CAYTUL010000292.1:0-5821 GCA_964441135.1 uncultured Desulfobacteraceae bacterium
GCCCGGGTCTCGGATCCCCCTTGCCGGACCGAATGTCCGGGGCATATCCCGATACCCTCCTATGTGAGCAGAATCCGGTCCGGCAACCTCGATGAGGCGGCAAAATTGTTGCTGGATAATAACCCTCTCCCTGCGATAACCGGTCGTGTCTGTCCCCATACCTGTGAAGCGGAATGCAATCGAAGAGATCTGGATGAGGCCGTATCCATTAGGCAAATTGAAAGGTACATGGGAGACTATATCCTCGACCATGCGGAAAGACTAATCACTCCTCCGGACAAGGAAATGGGTTTTCAAATGGCCATTATCGGCGGAGGCCCTGCCGGCCTCTCAGCGGCCTATTATCTCAGAAAGTCAGGACATCAGGTGACGATCTTTGAAAAGATGGAAAAAGCCGGAGGGATTCCGACCCATGCCATCCCTGCTTTTCGTATGCCAAAGGCCGTTGTCGAGCGATCGGTAAAGGCCATTGAGGGCATGGGGGTCCATTTTAAACGCAAAGTCCATGTGGGGGAGGATCTCCCTTTAGAACATATCAGGAAAGAATTCGACGCGGTCTTTCTCTCCACAGGGGCCTGGGCCCAGCCTGCCATCGGACTGGAAGGGGAGCATTTAGCCGAATCGGGGCTCAGTTTTTTGATGGAGGAAAGACCCCGGCGTGAAGTGGCGGGCAAAAAAATCATTGTCATTGGGGGCGGCAATGTGGCCGTTGACGTGGGGATTACGGCAAAGCGTCTTGGGGCGGACGATGTGACACTGGTCTGCCTGGAAAGACGGGAGGAGATGCCGGCCTTTGAGTCGGAGATCGAACAGGCCCTTGAAGAGGGGATCAACCTGAAACCTTCGATGGGCCCCCAAAGGATCATTCATGAGAATGACAAGGTGAAAGGCGTCGAACTGGTCGGCTGCACGTCGGCGTTTGACAAGGAAGGCCTCTTTTCTCCAACCATGGATGATTCCATTAGAGAAACCGTCCAAGCGGATCTTATCATCATGGCCGTGGGGCAAAGAACGGATCTCTCCTATCTGGGCCCTGATTTGCCCCTGGACCTGGATAAAGGACTTATCAAGGTCCATCGCGACACGCAAAAGACCGGTATCCCCGGCCTCTTTGCTGGGGGCGACGTAACCACCGGTCCTGCGAGCGTGATTGAGGCCGTCGCGGCGGGCCGAAGAGCGGCCCGTGAAATTAATAAAACACTGGGAGGGACAACAGGTGATCTGAAAGGGGATAAAAAGGGCTTTCCTGAATCACGCCTATCCTTTCATGCAGATTATGTAAGAGAGATGAAGAGGGTCCCCGAGCCCGAACGTCCCCTTGCTGAAAGGAGCCTGGATAAGGAAGACCTGCTTGGTCTTGAATGGGACCCGGTTCAGGAAGAGGCCAAACGATGTTTTAACTGCGGCTGCATTGCCGTAAACCCTTCGGATATGGCTCCCGCGCTGATAGCCCTGGATGCGGGAATCAGAACCACCAGGAGAACGATTGAAGCGGAGAAGTTTTTTGGCACGGGAATCATGACATCCACGGTCCTGGGCCAGGATGAATTGATTACAGGGATAGAAATTCCCAAGGTCAAGAATGGAAGCCGCCAGGCATTTCTTAAATTCAGGGCCCGGAAAACGATCGACTTTCCCATTGTCAGTGTAGCATTGGTTCTGGAAATTGAGGGAGGGAACGTTCGAAACGCCAGAATCGCCCTGAGCGGGGTCGCACCCATACCCTGGAGGGCGGTGTCTGCGGAGGCCGCCATCAAAGGGAAAACCATCAATGAACCAAACGCAGAAGCCGCAGGCGAGGCCTCTCTCTCAAGCGCTCTTCTCCTTCCCCGGAACCGATACATCGCCCAGATCGTCAGGACACTTGTAAAAAGGGCGATTCTGGCCTGCAAATGATTAAATTGGAGGATGATCATAGGGTTTCCTGGCGGAATGGGATCACCGTGGCGGATCTGCTTCAACATTTCAAGGAGAACCGTTCCTTCGTGGCTGCGATCATTAACGGGCGATACATATCCAGGTCCCATTTCAACAAAACCAAAATCCCCGACCGGGCGGAAGTCCAACTTATCCCCTGGAAAGAGGGTATGACCCTCGCGGACCTGTTGAAGTACGAAATCGATGAGGACTATTTCTCCTCTGCCACGGTCGATGGTCGTATTATTCCGGAGGTAGATTTTGGCAAAACCGTGATTTCCAGGGATGCGGAGGTGTGGTTGTTGCCACCGGTGGACGGAGGATAGAGTGTTATAGATAGTCGGATAATGAAGGCGATGCCTTGGAAAGGGCAATTTATCAACCCACATATTAAAAAGGAGGTACAGGATGAAAAGGACACTATTCATTATGGGACTTTTACTGCTTGTGTCGGCTGTTGCGAGCCCGGCGTTCGTCAGGGCGCAGGAACCTATCACCATCAACTATGTAACCTTTGTGCCCCGAATACATGCCATCTCCAAGATCCTCCTCACAGACCTCCAGGAAATCGAGAAGAAGTCCGGGGGAAGACTCAAATTCATCTACCGGGGCGGGCCAGAATCCATTAAGGTATTTTTACAGGCAAAGGCCGTAAAGGATGGGGCGGTCGACATGTGTGTAACATCAACTGATTTTTACGGCAAAATGGTAAAGGGAATCGGCACCCTTGTCCTTTCAAATACCCCGGTCGCAAAACAGAAGGAAAAGGGGCTATATGATTACCTGAATACAAAATTTAACCCAATCGGGATACAGTTTCTTTATATGGTGCCCAAACCACAGGGGGATATGTTTCACTTTTACACGAAAAATGCGATCAGGACACCGGCGGATTTTAAAGGATTGAGCCTTGCCGGTACAGGCATCTTCGATGCCATAGGCCCTGCCCTGGGCATGACCCCGGTTGCCATGCAAATGTCGGAACAATACTCGGCTTTGGAAAGGGGATTAATCGACGTTGCCAGAGGTGGATTGGATTCTGTCATGGCTTTTAAATTTTATGAGGTCGCCAAATACATCATCATGCCTGGCTTTGGCTCGGCTTCTGCTTCATTGTTTTTGAACCTGAAGAAATGGGAGAGCATACCGAAGGACCTGCAGGATTTGTTGGTAAACAGCCTCTACGAAATGGCGCCACAGTCTGAAGCCAAGCACATTGCTTCGGATATGGGTGCATTAAAAGCGGCTCAAAAAAATGGAATGGAAGTTATTGAATTTCAAGGCGCTGACAGGGAATACTTTCTCAAGATCGTTGAGGATGCCATTTATGAACTGGAATCCAAAGATGATCCTGTAGCTGCTAAAAAGGTGTATGATCTTGTGCATCAATAAGTGTCCAGCCCTTCCAACCCTTCTGACCAGGTATTTATGTCTTTCCAGGCAGAGCCAACGGCTCTGCCTGGAAAGTTTGAAAGAAATCGCGGTGGTTTAGAAACATCGTGACTGAAACAACATAAATCGGGCCAAAAGCCGGGTCCTCTGGGTCGAAAAAGATCGACCCTTTAGGAGCGAATAAGTCCGGTGAGAACCGGATAAGTCCAATTCAAGCGATTTCTTTACGGGGAAGGTCCGTTATGGAGGATAGTATGAACCAGCGAAAAAATGGAACCTTTTTTGACCGTATTCTTGGGATTACGAGTACTGTAGGATCCCTTATGATCATGTTCATGATGCTGGCTCTCTGCGTGCATGTGTGCATGAGGTATTTCTTTGGGAAGCCCCAAAACTGGGTGATCGATGTTTCCACTATCCTTCTGCTTTACACTGCCTTTCTGGGGGCTGCCTGGTTGCTGAAAAATGAAGGACATGTGGCGGTGGATTTTCTGTTCGCACTGTTAAACCCTCGTCGTCAATTCTTGCTCCAAGTTATAAATTCCCTGATCTGTGTGGTGGTATGCGCAATTATTACTTTGTATGGGGTCATAGAGACAATCTCAGTTTGGAAGCTTGACCTTTATGTGGATATGCCGTTGGAGCCCCCTAAGTGGCTCGTCGTAATTATCGTTCCGCTGGGAAGTTTCCTACTCCTTATTCAGTTTGTGCGAAGAACCCACGGCTTCCTCAAGGAGTTGAGAAGGTGTGAGTGAATCTTTCCGGTGAGGTAAAGTATTTTGCAGTGGCCTCTGTTCCTATTGATCCTGTTTGGCGGCCTCCTGTTTCTGATGCTGATGGGGATACCGGTAGCCTTTAGTTTCCTCGTGGTCATCATTGTGGGCGCACCCATGATTTGGGGGCTTGGCCCGGGAATGTCACAGGTCATCCTCAGCATGTCTGATTCCCTGATGAATTTTGCCCTGATACCTATCCCCCTGTTTATTCTCATGGGTGACGTTATATTCCACTCAAAAATTGCTCCTGACATGATTGATGCAATGGATAAATGGATAGGGCGGCTTCCCGGCCGTCTTTCCTTGATGGCGGTTACGGGTGGGGCCCTGTTTTCAACCCTAACCGGCACAAGCCTTGCCAGTACGGCCATGCTGGGAGAAACCCTGATTCCCGAGATGCAAAAGCGGGGTTATAAAAAGCCCATGAGCATAGGGCCTATTTTGGGTAGCGGCGGCCTGGCGCTTATGATCCCCCCCAGCGCTCTGGCCGTTCTCCTGGGCGCTGTTGGAGAGATCTCTATTGGACGAATCCTCATTGCCATAATCGGCCCCGGTCTGCTGATGGCTATCCTATATGGGGGATACATTATCATTCGATGTATCTTACAACCTTCCATCGCCCCTGTCTATCAAGTCGAATCTACACCGTTTTCGAAGAAGCTGATTGCCTTAGTAAAATACATCTTGCCCGTGGGTTTCATCATCTTCATGGTTGTGGGTGTCATTTATGCTGGGGTTGCCACCCCTACCGAGGCGGCGGCCACTGGTGCCCTGAGCTGCTTTCTCTTTTCTTTGGTACAGGGCAGGCTGACATGGGAAGTGGTGAAGAGATCCATGACAGGCACCCTCAGGATCACCGTAATGGTCTTTATGATCATTACCGGATCGCAGCTTTTCAGTCAGATACTTGCATACAGTGGTGCTGTCAATGGTTTGACCGACTTTGTTTTAGCCTTCCCAACCCATCGCATGTTAGTCCTGCTGGCCATGCAATTCGTCCTCCTTGTACTGGGCATGTTTATGAATGCCCAATCCATCATGATGATCACCCTGCCTGTATTTATGCCTATTGTTTATGCCCTGGAATTTGATCCTGTGTGGTTTGCCGTCATTTACCTACTCAACATGGAGATGGCGAGCACAACGCCCCCTTTCGGACTGGCGCTTTTTGTCATGAAGGGGGTAGCACCCCAGGGCACGACAATGGCGGATGTATGTCGTGCTGCAACGCCTTATCTCCTCCTGGACGTTTTGGCTATGGCAATCATTATTATTTTCCCCCAGACCGCCCTGTGGCTCGTAGAGACGATGCATTAAGCATCTTTGGGCGAACTCCCATAAAGCGAGAATCGATTATTGTAAGGTGAAGTGACATGGAGAATTTTTTACCGGGGTGTATCCCTTATAATAAGAAGGATGCCGAAAAATATAACAGGCTTGGGTGGTGGCCAGGCATCACGTTGAGTGATCTTCTCGACAGGGCGGCCGAGGAAGGATTGTCCCCCCGATACTTCCGGAGAACTGCTTATCAAGGGACCGGGTGTCTTTACGGGTTACTATAACAACCCAGAGGAAAATGCGAAGGTGTTCGATGAAGAGGGCTTCTTTAGAACCGGTGATATCGCAAAGATCGATGAACGGGGTTATGTCACCCTTACGGGTAGAGCCAAGGGAAGATCCGAAGGGACTATTCCGGGCGGCACGATTTTCAAGCCCCTTTGTGCATGGTGTGCATG